>JBEBJH010000385.1:0-2480 GCA_040079965.1 Cyclobacteriaceae bacterium | reverse complement strand
CTTCTGTTGGCGCGCCTCGTACCCTTCCTTGTAAAAGTAGCGGGATGAATCAGGGGTGTGCACTTCATCAATCAAATAAATGGTTCCGTTATGCTTTCCGAATTCATATTTAGTATCCACCAGAATTAATCCCCTGGCCGCGGCCATCTCGGTTCCTTTTTGATAAAGTCTAAGGGTGTAATCCTCTAGTTGTGTGTAATCCTTTTCACTTACAATATTCCGGGTCAAGATCTCTTCCCGTGAAATATCTTCATCATGGCCAACTTTAGCTTTCGTGGTAGGCGTAATGATGGGAGTTGGGAGTTTATCGTTCTCTTTTAATCCATCCGGCAGTGCAACACCACAAATTTTCCGTTTACCGGCTTTGTATTCCCGCGCAGCATGACCAGCCAGATAGCCTCGTACTACCATTTCAACGGCAAAGGGCTCGCACTTGAATCCGATCGTAACATTAGGGTCTGGAGTTTGAAGTACCCAGTTTGGCACGAGTGTTTTGGTAGCTTGTAGGTTGTAAGCTGCGATTTGATTTAACACTCTTCCTTTATCAGGAATGGCTTTAGGAAGCACAACATCAAAGGCTGAAATGCGATCCGTAGCTACCATGGCCATCGTATTGCCAAAGTAATACACATCGCGCACTTTGCCCCGGTAAAAACCAGTTTGACCTTTAAATTGAAAGTGGGTTTCTTTGATGGCTTGCATGACTATGGAATGGAGCCCGCAAAATAGCTAAGGAAGCCACTACCTCACAACAAATCGTACTTATTTCTCCTCCAACAAAATCCCAGCCCGAAATACCATGGTTTTTGTCAGGTTTCCCTGCTCATCATATTCTTTCCACTCCTTGTGTTTTTTATTGGCCACATATTCGCCCTGCTCTTTGATCTTTCCAGTAGGATAATATTGTGTGTATACACCATGCTGCCGGCTGGCGCGATACTCGCACTCAGAAAGCAGTTTCCCATTATCATAGTAATTCTTTACAGGCCCCGTGATGAGATTATATTTCCAGGTTTCTTCGGTCGACTTTTCTCCATTTGGATGGTATGTAGTTCTAATGCCATGCAGTTGACCGGCTTCATAGTTTTCTTTTAGGGTCAAGGTCTTGCCATCAGCAGCATAAAAGAACCAGACGCCATGCGGCTTTCCTTCGCGGAAAGATTTTTCAAACACCACTTTTTCATCAATGGAATATTGAGTCAGCTTACTATCCTTGCCATTAAGAGCAAACTGCTCCTTAGCCCTTAGTTTTCCATTTGGATAATAATCGAGATTGGTGCCCGTCTTTGCCCCTTCTTTGAACTGATACTTATGCCGTAAGGCGCCATCCGGATAATATCCGGTATTGTCCCCATGCAGTCGCGCATTCATGAAATGTCCTTCCAGCAACTTGTGTCCAGCCTGATCAAAATGGAGAAAGTCGCCTACTTTCTCGCCTTCCTTTATCGTGTAAACCAATTCAAGTTGTGTATTGGGGTAATAGAGCTTATAAAATCCAGCGATGAATCCATCTTTGTAATTCGCTTCGCTTTCCAATACACCACTTTCATAGAATGTTTTGGTAATCCCGTTTGGCTTCTGGTTTTTGTAAGAGATTTCCTTCTGCAGTTTACCTGACGCATAATATTCCTTTACAAAGCCATCAGGCTTCCCCTTTACAAAATTGCTCTCTTGTTTTATGATGCCGGTAGGGTAGAAGGACTTGATACTGTCCACCAACTTGTTGTTCTGATAGAATGCCTGCTGGATGGAGCGCCCCTGTTCATCAAAGACTTCGACCGATCCATGACGCAAACCATTTTCATAGTCGATTTTGCGAATGAGAGTTCCGTTTGTATGATACTCATAAAAGGTTCCCCATCGAACTCCATTTTTGAAGGTGCCTTCAATTGCGATCTTTCCATTGGGGAAAAATCTGCGGTACATTCCCTCCATGGTTTGACCGTCTACAGTGGAAACTGCATATTCTTCATTTACCTGTAAGTGCATGGGGTCATGCCAGGTCTTTACGATTTTTTGTGCACCAACCTCTAAACTGGCAAAGAGTAAAATCAGAAGTACACCTCGTTTCATTTTAAAAAATAGATATCTGAATTATTTTTTTACTGTAAGCCAATCCCGATAGCTATCGGGATGTCGAAGGCTTATTTATGTCGTGTTAAAACGAGCAACCCAAATAGATGTTGTATTATAATCTTTCAATTACAATAGCCGAGGCCCCCCCGCCACCGTTACAAATACCGGCTACACCTATAGAGGAATTATTTTGCTTTAGGATGTTAGCGAGCGTGATTGTAATGCGGGCACCAGAGGCTCCCAGGGGATGACCTAATGCAACGGCACCCCCATTAACGTTCACCTTGGCGGGATCTAATTCCAATTTTATATTATTGGCAAGTGCCACAGCTGAAAAAGCTTCGTTGATTTCATAGTAGTCAACATCTTTCTTATCAACCCCAGCAAGTTTCAGTGCTTTGGGT
>JBEBJH010000164.1:0-11539 GCA_040079965.1 Cyclobacteriaceae bacterium | reverse complement strand
TCCATAGGATCCAGCAGTAACAGTCGTGTTCGCTAAGTCAGTTCCACTTATTGTACCATCTAAAATTTTCGCACTCGTAATTGCATTGTTTGCCACAGCAGGGTTTGGAAAAGTACCTGATAAATCGCCACCTGCAGCACCTCCAGGAGCAACACCCGCGATCACAGTGTTACCCGCAGCTGTAAGTCTTCCTTGAGCATCCACTGTGAAATTCGCAACTTGGGTGGCCGTTCCATAGGATCCAGCAGTAACAGTCGTGTTCGCTAAGTCAGTTCCACTTATTGTACCATCTAAAATTTTCGCACTCGTAATTGCATTGTTTGCCACAGCCGGGTTTGGAAAAGTACCTGATAAATCGCCACCTGCGACTCCGCCAGGTGCAACACCTGCTATTATTGTATTACCTGCTGCTGTTAGTCTTCCCTGAGCGTCTACTGTGAAGTTAGGTACTTGTGTTGCAGTTCCATAAGATCCCGCAGTAACAGTCGTGTTTGCTAAATCAGTGCTAACAATTGTGCCATCCAAAATTTTTGCACTCGTAATTGTGTTGTTTGCCACAGTCGGGTTTGGAAATGTACCTGTTAAGTCTCCGCCTGCAACTCCGCCAGGTGCAACACCCGCTATCGTTGTGTTCCCTGCAGCCGTAAGTCTTCCTTGAGCATCAACTGAAAAATTAGCAACTTGTGTAGCTGAACCATAGGTTCCGATCGCGACTCCTGTGTTCACTAACTTTGCTGATGTTACTGAACTGTTTGCCAGGTCAGTGGTACCAATAGTTCCGTCTAATATCTTAACACTTGTAACAGCATCAGTATTAATAGTAGGATTTGGAAATATTCCTGTTAAGTCTCCACCTGCGGCTCCGCCAGGAGTAACACCGGTTATTGTTGTATTGCCTGCTGCAGTAAGCCTTCCTTGAGCGTCAACAGTCAAGTTTGGAACCTGGGTAGCAGTACCATAGGAACCCGCAACCACTGACGTGTTAGCTAACTTTGTTGCAGTTACTGAACTGTTCGCCAAGTCTGTCGTAACTATTGTTCCATCTAATATCTTAGAACTCGTAACAGCATCAGTATTAATAGTAGGATTTGGAAATGCTCCGGTTAAGTCTCCACCTGCGGCTCCGCCAGGAGTAACACCGGTTATTGTTGTATTGCCTGCTGCCGTAAGCCTTCCCTGAGCGTCCACAGCAAAGTTGGGAACTTGAGTGGCTGATCCATATAAACCTGCTGTAACAGCAGTATTTGCCAAGTCAGTGCCAGCTATTGTACCATCCAAAATTTTTGCGCTTGTAATTGAATTGTTAGCAACAGTTGGATTAGGAAATGTACCCGCTAAATCTCCACCCGCGGCTCCACCAGGAGCAACTCCAGTGATTGTAGTATTACCAGCAGCTGTTAGCCTTCCCTGTGCATCTACTGTGAAAGTTGGTACCTGTGTGGCTGATCCATACGTTCCTAACGCTACACCTGTATTCGCCAACTTTGTTGCAGTTACTGAACTGTTCGCCAAGTCTGTAGTGGCAATTGTTCCGTCTAGTATCTTAGAACTTGTTACCGCATCGTTATTTATAATTGGGTTTGGGAAAGAACCTGAAAGATCTCCCCCTGCTGCGCCTGCCGAAGTAATAGTAACACTTTGGTCGCCAAGTAGGCGGCTGATAGTCAATAAACCTGTACCGGGCACATAAGTAAGGGTTTGATTATCGGTGTTTACACCAGCAAAAGGAGTTAAGTCAATTGGAGTTGCTGTGGTGTTATTGGTAATACTTAACGTGCTCCCCACCAACTGGAGGTCCTGCGGTATTGCCGATATCGTATTTCCAGCAATTGCTATTCCATCCCCAGCTGTTAATTCAAGGCCCGTTTTGAGAGGCTGCCATTGGTTGGCTTGCCAGAAATAAAATTTATTTTCATCCTTATCAAAAATTAAAAGTCCGTTTTCGTTGACAGACAAAGATGATATGAAGGAAGCTGCCGTTCGCTGTGCTGTTGTCAGTTTCGGAACCAGTAATCCCTGATTGTTACCAGTTGAAACCAATTCGAGAACAGCATTTTTATTTGGGTTAACAATTCCAATTCCTACCGAATTCTGGCCCTTAGCCACAATTGCACAGAAAATTAGAAAACCAGCCAAGAAATAGACTTTTGAACTCATAATAGTTAGGTTAGATAAGGGTATTACAAATTGAGGTATTTTAAAACTACAAGAATTTAGACTCCCATTAAAACGTTTTTACATAAATCGATTAGAACACGTCAACTTTTTTGGAATTATCTGTTTGCTGAGAGTTTGATTAATATTGCAAAAACTGAATCACATGAAATTTGGAACTAAGGCCGTACATGCTGGAGTAGAGCCAGACCCAACTACGGGGGCCATCATGACTCCTATTTATCAAACATCTACCTATGTCCAGGAATCGCCCGCCAAACACAAAGGATATGCTTACGCGAGGGGCGCCAACCCTACGCGAAATACGCTTCAAAAGAGTATAGCGTCTTTGGAGAATGGAAAGTTTGGAATTTGCTTCTCATCAGGAATGGGGGCTACTGATGCCGTAATTAAATTATTAAGCCCGGGTGACGAGGTAATTACCAGTAACGATCTATATGGGGGGTCCTACCGGATGTTCAAGCGCGTCTATGAAAAATTCGGAATCAAATTCCATTTTATTGACCTGACGACTTCAGATAATTTAATTCCCTATATAAACAAAAATACAAAACTAATGTGGCTGGAAACTCCATCCAACCCATTGATGAGGATCATTGATATTGGAGCTTGTGTTTCCTTAGCCAAAAAAAATGGTATTCTGGTGGCTGTCGATAACACCTTCGCCTCCCCATACCTGCAAAACCCACTTGAATTAGGAGCAGACATTGTGATGCATTCCGTTACAAAATACCTGGGTGGCCATAGTGATGTAATAATGGGGGCATTGGTTGTGAATGATGAAAAACTTCAGCAGGATCTTGCTTTTATTGCTAACTCGTGCGGGGCTGTACCCGGACCACAAGATTCATTTCTGGTTCTGCGAGGAATCAAAACCCTTCATCTAAGAATGGAGCGCCATTGTTTAAACGGACGAAAGATTGCTGAATATTTAAAAGCACATCCAAAAATCGGAAAAGTATATTGGCCCGGTTTCCCAGATCATCCTAATCATGCTATAGCTAAAAAACAAATGAGGGACTTTGGTGGTATGCTTTCATTTACACTTAAGAACGATAGTATTGAAAATGCTACCAAACTGATGGAAAGTGTACACTTGTTTTCTTTGGCAGAATCGCTTGGGGGTGTTGAGTCACTTATCAATCATCCTGCGTCAATGACTCACGCCAGCATCCCTAAGGAAGAGCGTATAAAAAACGGACTTAGCGATTCTTTGATCCGGTTAAGCATTGGAGTAGAAGATGTAGAAGATTTAATTGAAGATCTGCAGCAGGCATTGTCAGGAATATAAAAGTGAAAGGCACCTGTGGTGCCTTTCCTAGCTTTAATTAGCCTTTGTGGCATCATTATTTTTTGCCTTACGAATATGTCGATTGGCGCGATCTTGCTTTCTATCAAGTCTTCTGCGCTCCTTAACATTTACATCCCCATCGGCTTTAGCTCTATACTCAGACCTCCGAATATGCTTTTGTTCCTTGTTAAGCAAAGTCGTTTCATTTCTGGTTAGGTCACCATCCATTCGACCCTCATGAATTCTACTCCGTTGGTTCACCTGTCTTTCATTTACTTTGGGGGTTATCTCCTGAGCCCAGGCTGCAATACTGAATAGCATAATAACCGGAAAAATCAAAATCACTCTTTTCATAGTATTGAATTTTCCCCTTTGACAGCGTTGGACAATCAAGGTTTAATGGGTTTCAAGGAAAAAATCAGGCTGTCTCTAATATTTTAGAGGACGGAATTTTAACAATAAACTCAGCCCCCTTACCCCTTTCGCTCAGTAATTCGATTTTCCCTCCTAAACGATCTACCAGCTTTTTTACGATGGCAAGCCCTAACCCATTGGAACTCTCACCCCCTGTAGGTCGGGCTGAAAGTTTCCTGAATTTTTGAAATAACAAAGTCTTGTCACCTTCTGAAAAGCCTGGGCCATTGTCGGAGACTGATATAGTTGCTACCTCCCCTGCTATTTTTCCGCTAACCTTCACCACAGAGTTTTTAGGGGAAAACTTTATTGCATTAGAAACAAGGTTGTCAATTATTCGATTGATGTAATCCGCATCTGAAAGGAAGGCATCTTGAAAGGAGAAATTTACTTCTAGCCGAATCGATTTTATATCTGCAGGTACCTTAAAGGAATTGACTCGTTCTTCCACCAGGGAACCCATGTCGATCCTTGATATAATTGGAGTGCTGGTATTTTCCTCTATTGCATTTACATCCAGAAGATCAATAATAAGATTAGAGCCAGAATTTGTTGCATTCTTAATCATATGCAAATACTCCTGCTGCTTTGCTGGCAATCCACCCTCCATTTCCATAATGCTGGCAAGGCCAGAAATACGGTTAAGCGGAGATTTAAGGTCATGGGCAACTATATTCATCAATGAGTTTTTCTCATTATTCAATTCGTTGAGTTGGAGATTTTGCTTCTTTAAATTGTCATTCACTTTAGATATCTCCAGTTGCTGTTTTAAAATCCGTTCATTCTGATCCTGAAGTTTCTGGTTGACAATCTTACGTTTACGACTAAAGGACCAGAAAATCACCATAATCCCGGTAACTGAAATCATCAATAGTAATAATAATCTATTCTGAAAGCGTTGAGCTGAGATTAGCGATTCACTCTCGATTTGTGCAGCTTTTAATAATTCATTCTCCTTCTCCTTCTTTTCAATTTGCAAGAGAAATTGCAGGCGCTCAATTTGCCTCTGCAGGTCAGTATTTTTGATCTGCTCCTGAAGTATTTCAAACTGATTCATCAAATCTCGAGACTTTGTTATATTGCCTAAGGCCCGATAACACGTGGCTGCATTCCGGACAGCATCTATCTGATAGATAAGATTTCCGGATTGCTCGGCTTTGGCAATAATATCCTCAAAAACAGGAAGTGCCAATAAATATTTTTTCTGTTCAAGAAAATATTTTCCTCTTATCAGTGAAGCACGAATAAATAGTTTTTGATTTGTTATTTCAGATACCGTTTTCAGAACCCTGGTTGCTCCGGCATAAGCTTCTTCATAATTTTTCTCGTTAAATAATATCTCAGCTGACCCCTGCTCCAGTTCGGCTGAGGTAACTCGATCATTAATGTTTCGAGCTACCGAGTCAGCTAAACGTAATTTTAGTAAGGCTTCCTTTGTTTCTCCTTTCGCCTCATAAATCAATCCCAATTCCAGTAATGAAGAAACAATACCTCGCTTATCATCTAACTGCTTGCGAAGTTCATAGGCGTGGGTAGACATTTCGATTGCTTTTTCAAAGTCGTTCTGCGATTTGTAGATGTTCGCTAAACTTCGATACACATAAGCTAATCCTGATTTTTCTTGCAACACTTCGAAAATATCCCGCGACAGAATAAAATTATCAAAAGCCCGTACCAGGTCGCCACCATCAAAAAACATTCGGCCAAGGTTATTGTACCCAAACCCTAGTTGGGTAGAGTCTTGCTGGGCAATAGCAACTTGTATTGCCTGATCATGATACTCTGCGGATTTGTGGTAATCACCTTTATTAGCATATGCAAGGCCTATAAAGCTAAGGGGCTTTGATAAATTCTTTGTTAACTCGATGCTTTTGCCTAATTCGTAAGCTTGCGTACAATAATAAATTGTGCTGTCCGGATAGGAATATCGATATTCAAACCCAATTGAATTGAGTGTTTCAAACTGATCAGTTTTTAATAGGGAGGGTAGGTTGAGGGAAGTACGCAAACTATCAATTACACTTAAGTTCTGACTATAAACCTTAAGTGAATTAGTAAAACTTACAAAAAAAATAATGCAAATGATCTTGGCTCTCATTCTTACCTATTCTCAACGCATTTTACCTATTTGAGATCAGCAATTTACAAACAAGCTCGGGCATGTTTTGAGTCATGTAAGATGTTCGATCAAACCACAAAATTCCAATCATCAATGACACGGGTAGGCATATTGATAGTACGATCTTACTCAAAAATCTTCTGAAAATGGGTAGATCTACTAATCCTTCTCAACAAAATTCAAATCTCTGCCAAAAGTCTCATCAATCAGACGCAAGGCCCAAAAGGCGATTAATATGGTCACAATGCCAACCACCAGGGCTCCTTCCAGTATTCCAATACTTTCACGCATATACCTAAAGGCAAATGTTAATGGAATTACCGTGCCCCTGATAAAGTTAGGTACTGTAGTGGCAACGGTTGAGCGAAGATTAGTTCCAAACTGTTCGGCTGCAATGGTGACAAACAGCGCCCAATAGCCAACTCCAAAACCCAAAAGAAAGCAACCAACATAAAAACCTGCCGCAGTTTCAAAAGGCCAATAGAGATAAGTAACTACAAAAGCAAGAGTAAGGAAGATAAAAACAAAAACAGTTTTTTTCCGGGAACGGATGATTTGACTCATGATTCCACTGGTCATATCACCTGCAGCCAAGCCAATATAACTGAACATAACAGCATCACCGGCAATCACCCCACTAATGTTCATTACTTTGGCAAATTCTGGCGAGAACGTAATCAGAATTCCAATCACATACCAGATGGGCAAACCAATAAGTATGCAGCCAATAAATTTAATGAAGCGTTCCTTCTGATTGAAAAGCTGAAAGAAATTTCCACGCTCTATACTTTGTTCCTTTACTTTCAGAAAAATTCCAGACTCAAATACACTTACACGAGCCACTAACAAAATCAATCCCAAACCACCTCCAATAAAATATGCTACCTGCCAGTCAAAGACCTTTGCTACATAGTTAGCAAGCACTGCACCCATCAGGCCCACAGTAGCAACTAAGGTAGTGCCATACCCGCGCAACTTTGTAGGAAGGGATTCCGAAACCAACGTAATACCTGCACCTAACTCTCCTGCCAAACCAATACCGGCAATAAATCGCAAAAGCGCATACTGATTTACTGTGGATGCGAACCCATTGGCAATATTAGCTAATGAATAAAGTAAGATAGATCCAAATAATACCGACAACCGGCCTCTCTTGTCGCCCATAATCCCCCAAATAATGCCCCCCACTAACAAACCGGCCATTTGAACACGAATCAGAAATTCTCCCTGATTTAGCATCTCGCCTTCTGAAACACCCATGGAACGAAGGCTTGGGATACGAACAATACTAAAAAGTAATAGGTCGTAGATATCAACAAAATAACCGAGGGCGGCCACAATAACCGGGATGCTAAACAACTGCTTATAATTGCTGGACGTCATGCGCTAATTTTTCTTTAAAATAGTTGAGTTTTGTCAAAATCCAACTCCTTCCATCATTTGCCTCTTTTGGCCTTTGGTAAAAAAACAAAATGATAATTAACGCTTTAAAGCTAAACTCGCTCCAATAAAATCAAAAACCATTCTTATATGAAGAAACTTTGCATTTTGATATTGCCCTTATTAATACTCGGCTCAGGGTATGCCCAGAAAAAAGGAACACCGACTCCAGCCAAAACCCCAGTGGGGTATGATGAAAAACTCTATAATGCCATAGAATGGCGCAGCATTGGCCCCTATCGTGGTGGGCGTTCTGCTGCCGTAACCGGGGTTCCCGGAAAACCAAATCTCTTTTATTTTGGTGGCACAGGTGGCGGAGTATGGCGCACTAACGATGCTGGGAACAGTTGGGAGAACATTTCGGACGGCTACTTTGGAAGCTCAATTGGCGCTATTGCTGTAAGCGAATGGGATAATAATGTTATCTATGTTGGTCAGGGGGAATCAACCGTACGAGGAAATGTTTCCTTCGGAAATGGGATTTACAAATCCACCGATGCTGGAAAAACCTGGGTATTTGTAGGACTTAAAGAATCTAAACATATCTCTCGTATTCGTATTCATCCAAAGAATCCAGACATAGTTTATGCAGCAGCATTTGGAGATCTGTTCAAGCCTACGGAAGAGCGTGGCGTTTATAAATCAGAAGATGGTGGTAAAAACTGGAAGCGCATTTTATTTGCAAATAAAGATGCCGGTGCTGTTGATTTAATATTAGATCCTAACAATCCAAGAATTATCTATGCCTCTACCTGGCGAATTCGCAGAACCCCTTACAGCCTGGAGAGTGGCGGTGAAGGTTCAGGCCGTTGGAAAAGTACAGATGGTGGTGAGACCTGGACCAACATTTCAAAAAATGAAGGACTTCCTAAAGGCCTCTGGGGTATATCGGGTGTTGCAGTTTCTCCTGTAAATTCGAATCGGGTATATGCCATTATCGAAAATGATAATGGTGGTGTTTATCGTTCAGATGATGCCGGAAAAACATGGCGCAAAATGAACGATGACAGAAATCTTCGCCAACGCGCCTGGTACTACTCAAAAATTTATGCAGATACCAAAGATGAAGACATGGTCTATGTATTGAACGTATCCTACCATAAATCAAAAGATGGCGGAAAAACTTTTTCTAGTTATGATGCACCCCATGGTGACCATCATGACTTATGGATAGCCCCGGAAGACAACCAGCGCATGATCATTGCTGATGATGGTGGCGGACAAGTTTCATTTGATGCCGGAGAAAACTGGACTACCTACCATAACCAGCCAACAGCACAACATTATCGTGTGATAACTGATAACCAATTCCCGTATCGCATCTATGGAGCGCAACAGGATAACAGCACCCAGCGTATTTATCATCGCACCGATGGCTTTTCTATTGGGGAGCGTGACTGGGACATCACGGCCGGAGGCGAAAGTGGTCACATTGCTGTGGACCCTACTGATAATGATGTTGTGTATGGTGGAAGCTATGATGGATTCCTGACTCGCAAGAATCATAAAACTGGTGAAGAGCGTGGCATTAATGCCTGGCCAGATAACCCAATGGGGCATGGAGCTGAAGGAGCTAAATATCGTTTTCAGTGGAACTTCCCTATTTTCTTTTCCCCACATGATCCTAAGAAATTATACGCAGCTTCGCAAAATCTGCATGTTACTTACAACGGTGGTGAGAGCTGGGAAATCATAAGCCCTGATTTAACACGCAACGATGCAAGCAAGATGGGCCCTTCCGGTGGGCCAATTACTAAAGACAACACAAGTGTAGAATACTATTGTACCATTTTTGCTGTTGCCGAATCTCCCTATGAAAAGGATCTGATCATTACTGGATCAGATGATGGACTAATCCACGTCACCCGCGATGGCGGTAAGAAATGGGAAAAAGTAAACTCGTCTGTAATTCCTGAATGGACTATGATCAATAGTATTGAGTTTGATCCATTTGTTAAAGGAGGAGCTTACGTTGCTGCCACCAGCTACAAACTTGGCGACTACCATCCTTATCTCTTTAAGACGAAAGACTATGGAAAAACATGGACCAGAATCACAGATGGTATTGATCCAGGACATTTTACAAGGGTAGTCAGAGCCGATCCTAAACGTGCGGGCTTGTTGTATGCCGGTACTGAATTTGGAATGTATATCTCTTTCGATGATGGAGCTAATTGGAAACCCTTTCAGTTGAATCTCCCAATAGTTCCAATCACAGATTTAACTATCAAGAATGATAATTTGATTGCGGCTACGCAAGGCCGAAGTTTCTGGCTCATTGATGATCTTACTCCACTCCATCAATTAAATGATGCAGTAGCTAAGAGTGATGTACACCTGTATAAGCCAATGCCAAGCTATCGGATGAATGGTGGTCAGGCCGGAAGAAGAGGCCAACCTAAAAATGAAGGAACCAATCATCCCAATGGGGTTATGATCCATTACTTTCTGAAAGACACTACCAAAACAGTAGCCTCATTAGAGATTCTTGAAAAGAATGGAACTCTAATAAAGAAGTTTGCAACAAAGCCTGACAAGAAAGCAAATGAAGAAGATTTGAAAATTAAAACTGGCATGAACAAATTCGCATGGAACATGCGCTATGCTAATGCCGAAGGTTTTGACGGACTTATTATGTGGTCCGGAAGTCTCACCGGACCTAAGGCTATACCTGGTACTTACAAGGCTCGCCTTACTGTAAATGGAAAGGCATCAGAAACTGAATTTGAAATCTTAAAAGACCCTCGCACCAGCGGAACAGTCGCAGATATCAAGGAGCAATTCGACTTCTCAATGGCGGTTCGGGATAAACTTTCTGAGACCCACAAGGCTATCAAAAAGATCCGATCAGCTCGTGAGCAGATTAATCGCGTGACTGAACCAATGAAAGGAAAAGAAGACATGAAAGAAGTGAACGAATTGGCCAAATCCATTTTGGAGGACATGAAGAAAATTGAGGAAGCCTTATACCAGACTAAAAATAGAAGTGGTCAGGATCCTCTTAATTACCCTGTTCGTTTAAATAACAAATTGGCCGCACTGGGTTCAGAAGTAGATGGAGGAGACTTCAAGCCAACAGAACAGGTAAAAGCAGTTCACAAGGAAATAGTTGAGAAAATTGATCTTCAATTAAATCAACTCAATAAAGTAATGACCGAGAAGGTGCCACGCTTTAATGACTTGGTAAAACAAAAACAGGTAAGCGCTGTGTCTATCGACTTACTGTAAATATCTGCCCTCAAGAAAAAGAGGAGTCTTAATAGACTCCTCTTTTTTACTTCCTACCGATAACGTAATACAAAATTGGGCCAAGTAAGGGAAGAAATATTACCGCGATAATCCAAAGAACCTTCTTCTCCATATCCTTATTACTCTTAAGGATATCTATTACAACCACCACGTCAATTATAAAGATTATTAATCCAATCAGGCGCGCCATAGAATATTAGTTTGATTCCAATAATTTGAACAACTCATCCAGGTTAGGAGTAATAATGATTTCCGTTCTCCTATTCCTTTGCCTATTCTGAGCATTGTCATTGGCAGCCAATGGTGAGAATTCTCCTTTCCCCGCTGCTGTAATCTGCTTGGGAGTCACTCCAGCACTGGTAAGAATTTTGGTGATAGATGTTGCCCGCATCACACTTAAATCCCAGTTGTCTTGCATATAAGTAGATTTCTTTGAAATGGGCACATTGTCTGTATGTCCTTCAATCACGATTTGAATATCTCGCTGATCTTTAATTGCCTTTGCTAGTTGTTGCAATGCAGTGACCCCTTTTTTATCTACTTCAATACTTCCAGATCCAAAGAGCAATTGTTCCGCCAGCGAAACATACACCTTTCCATTTTTCACTTTTACAGTAAGGTCATTTTCCTTAAAGTTCAGAAGTGCATTACTGATCCTGTCCTTTAAGTCTTTAACGGCTTTATCCTTATTGGCTAATATCTGTTCCAATTCCTTTACTTTCTTCTCACGTTCAATCAGGCTGTTACTCAATGAGTCATTCTGCTTATGAGTTCTCTCCAGGTTTTCCTGTATGGCAAGCAGTTGATCTTTTTGCTGGGCCATGTCACGATTGAGCTTCCCACTATTAGTT
>JBEBJH010000163.1:0-11626 GCA_040079965.1 Cyclobacteriaceae bacterium | reverse complement strand
AAAAAAGGGTTGCTGATGAGGGGTTAGAAAAACATTTAATGGCCAGCCGCCATGTTGTTGCATCGCTTGTACCGCTTCCATATACACCTGATCGATATCTGGGCGCTCCTCACGATCGACTTTAATGCAAACGAAGTACTCATTCATGATCTGCGCGATATCTTCATTCTCAAACGATTCGCGTTCCATTACATGGCACCAGTGGCAGGACGAATAGCCGATGCTTACTAAAATGGGTTTGTCCTCAGCAACCGCTTTTTGAAGCGCTTCGTTGCCCCATTCATACCAATCCACCGGATTATGTGCATGCTGTAATAAATAGGGAGATGCGGAAAGAATCAGTCTGTTAGGCATGAAGTTGGGTTTGGATGAGCTGAATTTCTTCAGATACGGAAACCCGATTGCTGAGGGACTCCAGTTTTTGAAGCGTGTCTTTTAAAAACTTTTGATGTGCCGGACTGTCCAATTGAAATGGACGATGCGCAAGTGCTTTTTGAATGCCTGTCCATGTTTTGATAAAACTTCTGGTGTCTTCGCTAAAGTAGCAATCGCTAAACTTCTGGTTGATATAATCCTTGGCTTCGGCAGAAGGATGAATCATATCGCGTTCGTAAAACCGGTAATCCCGAAGATCGTCCATCATAATTTCATAAGCAGGAAAATATTCAACAGAATCATAGTGATTCACAAATTGATAACAAACCAGTCTTAGTAAGCCTTTACTTACGCTATTTAATTCCAACGAGTCCTTGATGTGCCGTACAGGGCTTACTGTAAGGATTATCCGGATAGCGGGATTTATCGACTTTAATTTTTTATAGAACTCATCAAACGATTCTTTAATTTCTATTTCGGTTAATAACTGTTTTGTGAATTGAGAGGCAGGAACCTTATGGCAGTTGGAAACAAGTTGGTCAGTCGGTTGTAAATGATACACCCAGGCTGTGCCGTAAGTTAGAATTAATACATCGGTAGTTTTAACAAATTCTTTTACAGCGTTTTGCTGCTGCCGGATTGTTTGAGTCAATTCTTCCCGGGTGGGAGCTAACCATTGAGAATGATACTGATAGTGGTACCAGAATCCATCGCGCTTTACAAAAAGCGATTCATCCAATGAATCCTCCAGGGATTGCAAAAGCAACTGGTGAATGCAGATCGGGTTGTAGGTAGTTCCGAACGCATTAGCAGAAACTGGAAACTTATTCGATTTCAGCCACAGACCAAATTGATCAGCAAAGCAGGAACCCAAAGTCACTATTTTATGATTCAGTTCGATCGATGCGTGTGGTGAGCAATTTATTTCGGTTCGAAACGAGAGCGGCATCAGGATTTTGAATATTTTTGGATTGGTGAATTCAATTTGAAAGATAACAGGTTCTGTCGGGCTCAGGTTACTTTCTGAACTAATTTATGAACAGAAATATCGGTGCCGTGCACCGCATCGCCTCAAAAAAAACAAGACTCATCATCGGCCTGATGTCTGGTACCTCGTTAGATGGTCTGGATGTGGCACTTTGCCAGATTTCAGGAAGTGGCCAGCAGACCCAATTAAAGGTGTTAAAGTTTCAAACCTTGCCTTATCCTGAAACAGTGAAAGAGCAGATACTCCGGGTATTTGCAAAAGAGAGAATTGAATTTCAGGCTCTTTGTGAACTCAATGCATTTATTGGATCACTCCATGGCAAAATGGTACTTCAGTTGTTACGAAAATGGAAGCTTAAGCCTTCTCAAATTGATGTAGTAGCATCTCACGGTCAAACAGTTTTTCATTCCCCTCGCTTTCTGTATCCACATGCGGAACGAAATTCAACATTGCAAATAGGAGATGGCGATCACCTTGCTGTTCAGGTCGGAATAATCACTCTCAGTGATTTTCGTCAGAAACATATTGCTAAGGGCGGTGAGGGTGCACCGTTGGCTGTGTATGGCGATTATCTTTTATTCTCCCGCAAAGGAGAGGACCGTCTCATGTTGAATGCCGGGGGCATCGGTAACTTCACATATTTACCGGCATCCGGAAAAACTTACGAAATATTTGTAACTGATACCGGACCTGCCAACACGTTGCTCGATCAGGTTGTTCGCAAGTATGTACCCGATACCTATTATGATAAAGATGCCAGGCTGGCGAAGCAAGGCACCTACCATCCCGAACTTTTAAAAGTGTTGAAGGCAGATCCTTTCTTTATAAAATCCTTTCCAAAAACAATCGGTCCCGAATTATTTAATATTACCTACGTTGAGCAAGCCCAAAAAATTAGTCATACAGAGGATATCGTACTGAAAGATCTGTTAGCCACATTAACCCGATTTAGTGCGGAGACAATTGCCGATGCAATTCTGAAAGCAATAAAGAAGAAAAAAACCTTTAAGTTATTTATGAGTGGGGGTGGTGCCCACAATCCATTGTTGATGCAGTGGCTCCGGGATTTATTACCCATGGTATCCTTTCATAAAATGTCTGAGTTAGGGATTTCGGGTGATGCCAAGGAAGCAGTTTTGTTTGCTGTTCTTGCCAATGAAGCGCTTGCTGGAGGTAGAGTTGATTTCGGCAAGCGCTCAAAGGTCCCAACGGTGTCAATGGGGAAAGTTTCTTTTCCGAATTGACAAAGAATGAGTCCGATCCTGATAAAAGAATGATAAATTGTTGAGAGAAATACTATGAGTTCAAAGTTCATTACAGTTACAGAACAACCTTCGAATTACCGACACCTTGAGAAAATGTCGGTAGGCGAATTGCTTAGGAACATTAATACTGAGGATAAATCTGTCCCACTTGCAGTTGAAAAGGCAATCCACCAAGTAGAGGCATTGGTTCAGGCAGCTTCCGATAAGCTGCTTGGTGGCGGGCGACTTTTCTATATTGGTGCCGGCACCAGCGGACGCTTGGGAGTTGTGGATGCCAGCGAATGTCCACCCACCTATGGCGTGCCTTATGGATTTGTGATCGGGATTATTGCAGGTGGAGAGAAGGCAATTACCAGAGCCGTTGAATTTGCCGAGGATAGTCCGGAACGAGGTTGGGCTGATCTGGAAAATCATCATGTGCGTGAGACGGATTTTGTGATTGGCATTGCAGCCAGTGGCAAGACCCCTTATGTGCTGGGAGCTCTGAAGCAATGCAAAGAAAAAGGTATTCTCACTGGAAGTATCTCATGTAATCCGAATTCCCCTGTCAGTCAGCTGGCTGATTTTCCTATTGAGGTGGTGGTGGGGCCTGAATTTGTTACCGGCAGCACCCGAATGAAGAGTGGCACCGCGCAAAAGCTTGTCCTGAATATGATTTCTACTTCGCTGATGATCCGCCTTGGGCGGGTAGAAGACAATAAAATGGTTAACATGCAGCTAACCAATGATAAATTGGTGGACCGGGGCATTAAAATGGTTATGGAAAATGCCGGAATTACCGACTATGAAAAGGCGCGCGTCCTCCTCCTTAAGTATGGCTCCGTAAAGAAGGCCGTTACCGAGTATTTGAAAAATTAAAGAGTCCGGGGTTCGGAATAATTTTTAAACAGCTATTTTTGAAACCTATCTACCTATCAATTATTTTATGAGTCAGTTATCCGTTTCTGAAAAAATACCAACCAAGATTTTCAAAACTTCAGAGCAGGCTTCCATTTTTGTAGCGAACGAAATCGCAGACCTGATCCGTCAAAAGCAAGCCGAAGGTAAACCGTGTGTATTAGGTCTTGCTACAGGTTCAACCCCCACCCGGGTGTATGCCGAATTAGTGAGCCTTCACAAAAAAGGCCTCAGCTTCAAGAACGTTATCACCTTTAACCTCGATGAATACTATCCGATTCAACCTACCTCGTTGCAGAGTTATGTTCGATTTATGAATGAGCATTTATTCAACGCAATTGATATACCGAAAGCAAATATTAATATCCCTGATGGCACTTTGCAAAAGGAAAAAGTAGCTGACTATTGTCGTGGTTATGATGCGAAGATTGAATCATTAGGTGGTATTGATTTACAAATTCTGGGTGTTGGTCGTACAGGTCATATCGGGTTCAATGAACCTGGCTCTTCCGAGAAATCACCTACACGGATGATCACGCTCGATCAGGTTACCCGAATTGATGCCGCAAGTGATTTCTTTGGTGAAGAAAACGTTCCTCGCAAAGCCATCACGATGGGAGTAGGCTCAATCCTAAAGTCAAAGCGCATCATTATGATGGCCTGGGGCGAAGGAAAAGGCCCCATCATTCAAAAGGCTGTGGAAGGCCCGGTAACCGATCAGATTCCATCTACTTTCCTGCAGAAGCATGATAACACGCATGTAATTCTGGATGAAGCAGCTTCTTCAAAACTCACAGCCGTACAAACACCTTGGCTCGTTGACAGTTGTGAGTGGAGCGATAAGTTGATACAAAAGGCAGTGGTGTGGTTGGCGCTTCGCTTACAAAAACCAGTGCTCAAACTCACCAACCATGATTACATGGAGCATGGGATGGGTGATATCATTACCGAGTACGGATCGGCCTATCAGGTAAATATTAAAATCTTTAATGCGCTTCAGCACACCATCACCGGTTGGCCGGGAGGAAAACCTAATGCGGATGATTCTCACCGCCCTGAACGAGCAAAGCCATTTCCTAAACGCGCAATCATCTTCAGTCCACACCCGGATGATGATGTGATCTCGATGGGTGGAACTTTTATTCGTTTGGTGGATCAGGGGCACGAAGTTCATGTTGCCTATCAAACATCCGGTAACATTGCCGTGTTTGATGATGACGCAATTCGCTTTGCCGACTTCGTACGAGACTTCAATCATTCGTTTGGTTTAAGTAAAGCAGATGGAGATAAGTTCTATGAAAAGATTGTTAGTGACATTAGAAATAAAAAACCGGGCGAGGTTGATAGTCAGGAGGTAATGAAAATCAAAGGATTGATCCGGAGAGGCGAAGCGAAAGCAGGTTGCCGCTACACAGGCATTCCGGATACGCAAGCTCACTTTCTGGATATGCCTTTTTATGAAACCGGAACAGTGAAGAAAAAGCCGTTGGGGGAAAAGGATATTCAGATCATCGTGGATCTGATTGAACATATTAAACCGCACCAGATTTACGCTGCAGGGGATCTCTCAGATCCGCATGGAACTCACCGGGTATGTCTGGCTGCTATTTATCAGGCTATAGATAAACTCAAGCATAAAGACTATATGAAAGATTGTTACGTGTGGCTCTATCGAGGTGCGTGGCAGGAGTGGGATATCGACCAGATTGAGATGGCAGTGCCGCTCAGTCCGGATGAACTTATGCGTAAGCGTAGAGCGGTTTTCAAGCATCAGTCGCAAAAAGACAGTGCTGTGTTCCCCGGCAGCGACAAGCGCGAATTCTGGGTGCGGGCGGAGGACCGTAATCACGCAACAGCGGAAGCTTATAACCTGCTTGGATTGGCCGAGTATGAAGCAATAGAGGCGTTTGTTCGATACCATTTCTGATTGTGATTCTAAATTCGTAATTCAAAATTAATGCATCTTGTTTCCTGGAACGTCAATGGTATTCGCGCTATCATAAAAAAAGAGTTTGTAGCGAATGTGCGAACCATGGCCCCGGACATTATGGGCTTGCAGGAAACTAAAGCTGCGAAGGATGAAGTACTCTTGGCCCTCGAACTTTTACCGGAATACAAAGTTTATGCGAATTCATCCAAGGCGCGTAAGGGATATTCAGGTACGGCTATCCTCACTAAGACCGAGCCGTTGGATGTAACGTACGATATGGGCATGGATGATCATGACCAGGAGGGAAGGGTAGTTACGGCTGAGTTTCCAACCTATTTTTTCATTACAGTATATACTCCTAATGCAGGAGAGGGGCTGTCGCGCCTCGGGTATCGCCAAACCTGGGATGATGCATTTCGTGAATATATCATGTGGTTGAATCGAAGAAAGCCTGTGATAGTTTGCGGTGATTTTAATGTTGCTCACAAACCAATTGACCTGGCGCATCCAAAGGCAAACTATAATAAATCGGCAGGCTATACCCAGCAAGAGATTGATGGCTTTGATAAATTAATGAATGCGGACTTGGTGGATACATTCCGTCATTTTTATCCGGATACTGTTAAATATTCTTACTGGAATTTTGTTACCAATGGTCGGGCGAAAAATGTAGGCTGGCGCATTGATCATTTTCTGGTGCCTGAGAAAATACTTTCCAATGTTAAAGACGCGTTGATCTATAATGAATATCACGGTTCAGATCATTGCCCGGTAGGATTGAAAATAGATTTATCCTAATATCATCGAACCGTGTCCGACCAGCCTACGTGGAATAGCGCAATTCATAACAAAAATTTTGTAGTTCAGCTCGTATTCACCATTGTCGCACTGCTCTCCATTCTTCTTTACTTGCCACACTACTTCCATTCTGTAATCGGCCCCAGGCCGGGCAGGCAACTTCACGATCCGATCCTGAATCTATTCACACCTCAGGATTTCTCAGTGCTCATCTTTGCCCTTATTTATTTATCGCTGGCCATTGTTTTATGGGGCCTCGTCAAAAAACCATACCTGATAGCTTTAGGACTTGGCAGCTATCTGATAATCACCATTGCCCGCATGATCACGATGTACCTATTTACGTTAGAGCCTCCCAATGGTATTATTGTTCTGCAAGATCCATTTATTGACCGCCTTGCCTATGGTGGCAATGTGTTTACCAAAGACTTATTCTTTTCCGGACATGTAGCCACCCTAACCTTGCTGGGATTGGTGGAAGAGAGGCCCTGGGCAAAAAAAATTGTGCTTGGCGGCACTGTAATTGTGGGGTTTTTAATAATTCTCCAAAGGGTACATTATACCATCGATGTGGTCGCGGCACCGGTTATTGCCTATGGAATAACAAAATTGGTAAATCAATTTCAAAAAAGGGCTATTCAGCCTGATCTACAATAGGTTAGCATTACAGAAAATCGGTTTGGGCTATAAAAAATTCGGTTTTATAGATTACCTTAAATTAACTTTACGGACATTTTTACGTAATCTGCTGAATAGATCATGATTAATGGTAAACCGATAGGTATGAATCAAACCATTTTAAAACCACAAGACTTTAATTACCCCTTATTTACCCTGGGAGAGAAAATTACTGATGAACAGAGGAGGTTTTTTGACGCTTATGGCTTTCTCCATTTCAGGCCATTTATCTCAAAGGAAATGGTTTCGGACATCCTTAAAGAATCGGAAAGAGTGCAGGCCGAGTGGATAGCTGAGGACCGGAAGCTAGTTCACGGGGTTCCGGTTAAGTATGGAAAGGATATTGATGGGAAGAAAATAGTTCAGCGCTTTGCTTTTTTAAATCAATACAGTCCCCTGCTGGCAGATTTTTTAAAGGACAAACGATTTGAAGCCCTTTTCGATTTAATTGGCGCACCTGACTGTCGCATTGGACTAAATGAAAAAGACGGTCTCGTGTTCAATCATTATATTAATACCGATCAAAGTAACTACTCTCAACTAGGTTGGCATACAGATTCATTGCGCGATGTATTTTATGGTCAGCGAATTATGCCTATGCTAAATGTAGGCGTGCACCTCGATCGTTCTTATACAGACAATGGAGGGTTGCGATTGTTACCGGGAACTCATAACAGAGGTATTAAGACAATCTTGTTTCATAAAATGTACTTTGGAAATAAGCCTGACGAAAATGAAGTTGGCCTTAATGTTGAACCAGGCGATTTAACGATTCACGATGGCCGGTTATGGCACCGGGTGGCACAGTCACCTTACTTGGGTGAAACAAGTAGACGCAGAGTGATGTATATCCCTATTATTAGCGGCAAGGTGATTCATAAAACAGAAGAAAGTAAACCCAGGTTATATCAGCGCTTTATGGCGCTTACCAATAAATAAGATGAAGGACTACGCGTTAATAACCGGTGCCAGTGGTGGTATCGGTTATTATTTTGCCCATGAATTGGCCCGAAAGAAACACAATATACTTTTGGTGGCCCGCTCGGAAGAAAAACTAAGAGAGTTAAAAGACCTCTTGGAGGAGCGATATCAGATTCAATGTGATTATGTAGCTATAGACTTATCGGAAACAGGAGCTGCAGAGCAACTGTTTAGTTGGTGCACCTCCAGGAAATATGAGATCAATATTCTGATTAACAATGCTGGTTATGGACTGTTTGGATATTTTGAGAAACAGGAAGTAAGCGAAATGAAGAATATGATGCAACTCAATATGAATACAATCATGGAACTGTGCCATATTTTTTTACCCATGTTAAAGGCAAAGCCAAAAGCCTACATTATGAATGTGGCGAGCACAGCTTCTTACCAGGCTGTTCCTACACTTTCGGTATACGCAGCAAGCAAGGCCTTTGTGGTTTTGTTTACACGGGGTTTGCGTTTTGAGCTCAGAGGTTCTTCTGTTTCGGTAACTTGTTTAAGTCCAGGAGCAACCTCAACAAACTTTATTGATCGTGCCCGCCTGCAGGCCATTAAAGTACGTGCAGATAAATTCAGCATGAGTGCGGAGGCTGTTGCCAGGATTGGTATTGACGGAATGCTTAAGGGGAAAGCAGAGATTATTCCGGGATTTGTAAACTGGTTTTCATCACAGCTTACAGGATTTGTTCCCAAAGTACTTACAGAAAAAATTGCCGCTGGATTGTATAAAGACGCGCTGAAATAAATCAGACCCTTTCAATCTGCGCCCCCAGTTTTTTTAATCGATTTTCAATATCCTGATACCCGCGATCAATCTGATCGATGTTGGAGATCTCACTTTCGCCCTGGGCGGAGAGTGCTGCGATCAGCAAAGCAACACCCGCGCGTATATCAGGTGATGCCATTTTTACACCGCGCAAAGCTTGTTTGCGATCAAGACCAATAACGGTAGCCCGGTGGGGATCACATAAAATAATCTGTGCGCCCATATCAATCAGTTTATCTACGAAGAACAACCGACTCTCAAACATTTTCTGATGCACAAGAACAGTACCTTTGGCCTGTGTGGCCACCACTAACACAATACTTAATAAGTCGGGCGTAAAGCCGGGCCAGGGTGCATCGGCTACGGTAAGAATAGAACCATCAATAAAAGTTTCAATTTCGTAGTGCTCCTGGGCAGGCACATAAATATCATCGCCCCTAAACTCCATTTTGATTCCCAATCGTCTGAAGATTTCAGGAATGATACCCAGCATACCGATTTGGCAATTCTTTATGGTAATCTCTGATTGTGTCATGGCTGCCAGTCCAATGAAACTGCCAATCTCAATCATGTCGGGTAGAAGAGTGTGCTCAGTTCCACCTAGTCTATCAACTCCTTCAATCACCAATAAATTCGAACCAATGCCGCTGATCTTCGCACCCATGCGATTGAGCATTGAGCAAAGTTGTTGCAGATAAGGTTCGCACGCAGCGTTGTAAATTGTTGTAGTTCCTTTTGCCAATACCGCAGCCATTACAATGTTTGCCGTACCGGTAACGGAAGCTTCATCCAAAAGCATATAACAACCTTTCAGATGAGTCGCATCAATATGATAAAGTCCATCCTGCGAATTGAAGTTGAACTTGGCACCCAGATTTTGAAATCCGATAAAGTGCGTATCTAACCTTCGTCTTCCAATTTTATCACCACCGGGTTTGGGAATATTTGCTCCGCCATAGCGGGCCAGGATAGGGCCAAGCAACATTACAGATCCGCGCAGGGCAGCAGCCTTTTTGCGATAGGTATCAGTTTGCAGAAATTCTGTATTAATTTTAGAGGCAGTAAATCGATAAGAACCTTTGCCTAACTTCTCCACCTTGCAGCCCATATCGCCAACCAACTCAATTAGCTTATTGACATCCAGAATGTCTGGAATGTTGTGAATGGTTACTGGTTCTGCGGTAAGTAAAGGCGCGCAGATTACCTGGAGGGCTTCGTTTTTGGCTCCCTGAGGAATTATCTCTCCCTTCAGCCGAAGACCTCCTTTGATCTTAAATGAACTCATTGATCTCTTCTGCGATGTGGGTTATGACGGTTCTTTTTGAATGGTCGATTGCTCCGCTGATTCCGGTTATCACCACGTTCGGTTCCTTGCGGGCGGGCGGGCTTATTGCGTTGTTCGCGATATAATTTTTCGAAGAGGTTTTCTTCTCTTACTTTATCCAAACTCAACGTAAGTTTTCCCTGCGATAGAATGGCAATATCTTTTACAATCACAGAATCATCGAGCGTCTCTTTATTCCACGCACCGAAGAAAGTCTTCATTAGTTTGCCAATATAAATGGCGGCTTCTTCGCGCTCTTTCGGATCTTCTTTTTTAACGGCCTCTTTCACCAGTTTCTCAATGTTCTTTCCATAATGGCGAAAGCGAACATCGTTTTGTGGATACTCCATTTTACGCGGCTTCTTGAAAAGGATTGTGCGGTCAGGGGTAGTGAAAGGATTGTTTACATCCAGGTTAAAGTCAGCCATGATGTATAGATCGTCCCACATGCGCTGAGGATTTTCCTGGGCCTCTTTGGCAACAGGCGCCAATTGCTTAATTAATTCAATCAGGGTAATTGCTAGTTCAGTTCGTTTTTCCTTATCGGGAACCGTGCGGATGTAATTCACCAGCTTTTGAACGTTTCTTCCGTATTCCTTCAGAATGATGCCCTCGCGTGAGGTATTGTATTCTCCGATCATGTTAGTTTTCGTGTATTTTCAATTTAGCAAAACTAAGCAATAAGGTCTTCTCCCCAAAATCAGCGAAATTGATCTTGGCCTTGCGTTCTGACCCTACTTCTTCCATTTTAGTCACAGTTCCGAACCCGA
Source organism: Cyclobacteriaceae bacterium (assembly GCA_040079965.1). Classification (GTDB taxonomy): domain Bacteria; phylum Bacteroidota; class Bacteroidia; order Cytophagales; family Cyclobacteriaceae; genus ELB16-189. Next base: position 854 of record JBEBJH010000163.1, on the reverse strand, counting down.
ATTTGGGATGCTCCACCTTCATGCCTTCCTTCAAACCTTTGGTGTCGCTGGGTGCAAAGTCGGCCGAAGGTTTATAGGCTGTGGCCTTAGGCGTGGGTTGTGAAGAGACCGTCTTCTTCATGCCGCTGATAAAGCTCTTGGCAAAGTTCGGATTCGGGGCCATCGACTCCACGCCTCCGAATTTCGTGCTTACTTTGATGTAGCTTCCCTGAATATCATCGAGGAAACGGCTGGGTTCGCAATTCTTTAATCGACCGAACCGATAGCGGGTAAGTGCATAGGAGAGGAAGAGTTTTTTCTGGGCGCGGGTAATCGCAACATAAAACAGTCTACGCTCTTCTTCTAACTCCGAGCGACTGCTTAACATTAGCTGCGATGGAAAAAGATCTTCTTCCATACCCACGATGTACACATTCTTGAACTCAAGTCCCTTCGCCATGTGAATGGTCATCAGGGTTACTTTATCCGGGTCTTGATCTTTGTCTTCATCTTGCCCGGTTAACAAAGAAACTTCCTGTAAGAAAGCACCCAGACTCTTATCTTCTTTCTCAGGGTCTTCTACATATTCTTTGATGGCGTTGAGTAGTTCCTGAACGTTTTCGTAGCGGCTTAGACCTTCAACGGTTTTGTCTTCGTACAATTCTTTCAACAAGCCCGATGATTTGGCAATTTCAGCGGCCGCCTCGTAAGCGTCTTTATTTTGAATCTCAATCCCGAACCGTTTGATCTTGATAACAAAGTCATCAATCCGGCCAACGGCCGAGCCGCCCAAAAAGGAAGAAGCATTTTGAAGTACGTCCCAAATGGACATGGTATGGTCATTAGCTGCGACCACAATTTTATCAATCGTGGTG
>JBEBJH010000162.1:0-11670 GCA_040079965.1 Cyclobacteriaceae bacterium | reverse complement strand
AGACAGGATTTTATTGTGGTGGGTGATGGAACGGATAAGTTTAGCATCACACAATAAAATCTCCGGTGCCGCCTTCTATAATCTGACACTCGATGGAGTGCATCCAGATTCCCTCCGAACCACCATCCTCACCTATGGAATGTAAGAGTACGCCACAATCGCGGGCGTTGTCCAATCTGGGGGCAAACGTTTTTCCTCCCCATTTAAATTCGGCAATGAGCCGGTAATTCTCAAACTCCTTATCGGTAGTGATGCAGCCCCACTCTTCTCCGGAGATCCGGATCATGCCATCATAAATTGTAAAAACTTTTTTAGGATCATTATCCCGGCCCCTGTTTTGCAGAAACGTATACCAGTCATCCAGATTGCGACCATTGAATAGTGAGATAGCCTTATTTTTCTTATCCAACTTTGGCTTCTTCTGAGCGAAGCCAGTCAATGATAAAATCAAAACCATTGATAAAAGGATTATTTTTTTCATGTTTATCTTACTAACATTGAGGATCACAAAATCATGGAAGCAGAATTATTTCCGTTGAGTCGTACAAAAGCTTCGGCAGCCTTAACTCCAGCCTCCACACCGCGAAATTTTTCCATGATCTCATGACCACAGGCATAAATGCCGGGCGGATCCTGGCTTACATGACAATATAATGCCTTTCGTTTGGTCTCCTGTTCCTTCGAGATGTCAACATAATCGGTGGGGTGAAACGTCATGGTCTGTTCACCAGCACATACTTCATAAAAGTAGAGTTGAAATTTTTTCTTTGTCCGTAACCAGGCTTGCATAGTTAGAAAACTGGCAGCCTGATGATCCTTATGCGAATCAATGGGCCACTGGGTAAAAACAAGATCGGGTTCTTCATCTTGCATAAGCTCGGTCATCTTGTTTATCCATTCTGCATTAACTACGGTATCTCCATCTATCTGACCCAGAAATAATGGTTTTGCATCTAATACCTTGCAAGCTGCTTCTGCTTCTTTGGTTCGAATACCAGCCGCCTCCTTATGAGATTTACCTTCAATGCCGGCTTCACCCCGGGTTAGGTAAACCACCTTCACATCATGACCGGCTGCACTGAACTTTGCCAGCGTACCACCACAACCACTTTCCGGATCATCCGGATGGCCACCCACACAAATCACTTTTAGCCTGGACTTCTGATTGACTGATTTTGTTTCTGCCATGGCTGAGAGCGGCAATGCTGCCAAACCAATCATTGAAGCCTTCTTGAAAAATTGCCTGCGGGATGTTTCTTGAGTCATACGTTATTTAGTAAGTATTCCACCATCAATAGTATATGCCGAACCTGTAATCCAGGATGCTTCTTCTGAAACGAGAAACAATGCCAAGGAAGCAATGTCTTCCGGTTTCCCAAGACGTTTCATCAAGGTGTTGGTGGCAGTTTGTTGCACAATGGTTTCCGGGTTATCGAATGATTTTGCCGAATCCCATATAAGCGGTGTATCCACGGGTCCCGGACAAATTGCATTAACACGTATGGTTGGACTGTAATCTACTGCCATTTGCTTTACCAATGAAACTAACCCTGCTTTGCTTGCACAGTAGGCAGCATGGTTTGGGAAACTTTTAAAGGCTGCAATAGAACTGTTCACCAGAATTGTACCCTTCCCCTTCTTTTGCATTTCAGGAATAGCAAAGCGACTCAGATAAAAAACCGCATTCAGATTTGTATTGATGGTTTCATTCCATTCGGAAAATGAAATGTCTGTAACAGATCCCAACCCCAACTTACCGGCATTGGTTACTATGCAATCCAAGGCTCCAAAATTACGAATCGCTTCAACCACCAACCTTTCGTTCACCGCTACGTCAGTAATATCTCCTTCCACAAATACGGCACCGCTTCCCAGCTTTACCAAATGCCGTTCAATATCTTTGCCTCGTTGCTTATCGCGACCACTTAAAATCACAGAAGCCCCTTCCTTTGCAAATCGTTCTGCTATCGCTTTTCCCATGCCACTGGTGGCTCCTGTTATAATAGCTATTTGTCCTCGTAATCTCATCGCTTTCTTTTCAATTTAAAGATTGCACTTTATTTTCAAACCCGAACACGATAACGACAATTCCTTACATTTACTTTAACGAGTTTGACAAATAATGAAAAAGGTTTTAGCCATCATTGTGATCTCTCAATTCTTTTGTACCTCCTTATGGTTTGCCGGGAACGCGATATTGCCAGACATCATTACAACGCTTCACCTTGACCATACTTTCCTGGCTCATCTTACCAGTGCCGTACAGTTTGGATTTATCACGGGCACACTGGTATTTGCCCTATTCACTATTTCCGATCGCTTTTCTCCCTCGTGGGTTTTCTTTATCAGCGCGCTGGTAGCAGCGCTGTGTAACCTTGCCGTAAGCTTAGAGAACATTCCTCCTTCGGGCTTGCTATGCTTTCGATTTTTAACCGGATTTTTCCTTGCCGGAATTTATCCTGTGGGGATGAAGATCGCCTCAGACTATTACCAGAAAGGTCTCGGTAAATCGTTAGGCTTTTTCGGGCACATGTGGGAGCTATATACGTTCTGGGCATTCGTTCCGGTGATGCTTACTGCTTATAAAAATCATCAGAATAGTACATTGAATGTTGCCCTTTATTCTTTTCTGATTATAGCAGCTGGTGGAGGAGCCTGCGTGTTGAGCGGATTACTTTCTCAATCCTTCAAACCAAAGAACTTAGCCACACTTGCATTGTTCCTATCTGGCTTATGCTGTCTGTTTTCACCGCTGTTTCTATTACAAAGTTCGGTACTCGTCTTTTTGGCATTCTTGTTCTTCTGGGGGCTGGTCGTAATTGCCGACTCACCACTATTTTCTACACTGGTGGCCCAGTATGCACCCGAGGAATCAAGGGGAACTTCGTTAACGATTGTAAATTGCATCGGCTTTGCAATCACCATTGTCAGCATTCAAAGTATCGGTGCGCTTTCAACCTACATCCATGAACGATACATTTATCTATTATTAGCAATTGGCCCAATATTTGGTTTAGGAGCATTGTTGAGAGGTGAAGAATCGCCACTGGAACTTAATCTTAACCGAACACATACCAGAAACTAAAATAAATTGAATTTTTATAATATGTTTGATCCCTACTTATCCAAAACGAATATGAAATCAATAGCTATTTGGTTCTGCTCTTTAATACTGGGTGTACTCACAATTAGTCCTTCATTCGGACAGGGCTACCCCAACACACCGCCAGAGGTATCACCAATGCCGATGAAACCTGAGATGACTGAAATCTGGGAACCCGAAGTAAAAGTAGTTACTCCAGCTAAAAAACTGGGCGATGCACCTTCGGATGCCATCATCTTGTTTGATGGTAAAAATCTCGATCAATGGGTAAGTCAAAAAGATAAAACCAAACCCGCTCCCTGGAAAATAGTTGACAATGACCACATGGAAGTTGTGCCAGGCTCGGGTGGCATTCAAACAAAAATGCAATTTGGAGATTGTCAATTACACATTGAATTCAGTGCCCCGGATGCAGTAGAAAGCGTTGGACAAGGTCGCGGTAATAGCGGAGTGTTTTTCCAAAACCGCTACGAACTACAGATTCTTGATTCTTATAATAACCGCACTTATCGCAACGGTCAGGCGGGAAGTATCTATAAAGACCATGCCCCATTAGCGAACGCCATGCGCAGTCCACTCGAGTGGAATACCTATGATGTTATTTACACTGCGCCCCGTTTCAAAGCCGATGGTAGCCTTGATGCTCCGGCCCGAATAACCGTGTTGCTCAATGGGGTGTTAGTTCAAAACAATATAACAATCAATGGCCTCACACTTTACATTGGCTTGCACAATTACCCATCCGCCCATGGCGATGATGTGATTTCACTGCAGGATCATGGTAATAAAACCCAGTTCAGAAATATCTGGCTAAGGAAATTATAGTAGTGCAAATACATTCCATCACCCCTTCCCCGCTCCGTAGGGAGGGGGCGATTGAAGAATGAGCCTGCAAGTAGTCTGGGTGTGAGGAAGATTAAACTTCCTTCTCCAATTCCAACCGCGCTTCTTCCAGATCCAATTCGTATTCAATTTTGCGAACTACCTCATCGCTCACCTTCTCTTCTTTTCGTAATTGTAAAATCAAGTCTCGTTCGCGATTTATGAGTTCATATTGAATCCGGTGCAGCTCGGCAATTTGTTCGGCTGTCATATGCTGTTGCGACTCATCTTTCCGGATTCGCTGGATGCGGATTTCGTACTTACTTTTGATTTGATTCAACACCGCATCGCTTAGCCCTAGTGAATAATTTTCTTCAATATGTTCGATCACGGAAGCGGCAACATGTACCCTTGTTTTCTCTTCTTCCTTAATCTGGCGATCATCAGATTTTACGCCCAACCAATGAATAAGTTTTCGCAGTGTCATTCCCTGCATTACAAGCGTAACAAAAATTACACAGAACGTAAGAAAGATGATCAGGTCGCGGTTGGGAAATGCTTTCGTTTCATTCACCATCAGTGGAAGACCAAGCGCTGCAGCCAAGGAAACAATTCCGCGCATACCCGACCATGCAATGATGGACACGCTTCTCACGTTGGTATCAGGTTCTCGTTCACGAATACCTTTGCTGAACCACCGTGGCAAATAGGCTCCCGGAAATACCCACATGATCCTTGCCACCACAGCAGCTAAACTAACTACCGCCCCATACCAAAACAGAGTTGCCAGTGAATCACTGGTGATATGCTTCAGAATGATCGGCAGTTGTAGCCCAATCAAAATAAAAATGACTCCGTTAAGAATAAAGATCGCGGTATCCCATACGGCATTAGCCTGAATCCGCGTTCGGTTGGAAAATACTTTGGATGAGCGGGGACTTAAAAACAAACCCGCAGCTACTACGGCCAACACGCCTGATGCATGAAACTCTTCAGCCAATAAGTAAGCGGCATAGGGTGCGATCAGCGTGAATGTAGTGTCAGTAGTTGCATTGTTTGGGGTAATTTTGTGAATCCAAAAAAAAGCATACCCTATCAAAAGACCAATGGCTATCCCCACCCCTACTACATAAAAAAAGTTAATACCTGCCAGCCAGAAAATAAACGTTCCGGAAGCTGCGGCAGCAATTGCATACCGATAGGCAATCAGGCCGGTAGCATCATTCACCAAACTCTCACCTTCAAGAATCGTGACGATGCGCTTTGGAATTTTCAATCCTTTTGTTGCAGCCGTTGCGGCCACGGCATCGGGTGGTGAAACGATAGCGCCTAGTACAAACGACTCGGCCCAGCCAAAATCTGGAATGAAGTAATGCGCAGCCGCGGCAACAATAGTCATGGTGAACAATACGCACCCAACCGCCAACAGGGAAATGGGGCGAATTGACTTCTTGAAGTCAGGCCACGAGGTTGACCAGGCAGCGGCATAGAGTACGGGCGGAAGAAAGACAAGAAAAACAATCTCCGGATGGAGCGTAACAACTGGAAGGCCAGGCACCAGGCCGATACCGATACCTACCAACACCAAAAGAATCGGATATGGAATCCGAATCCGATCCGTTACCTGGGCAAGTGCAGTAACTACAGCTAAAAGTGCTATTACGATGCCGATATTCTCCATGAATGTTTTTCGAAAGCGAATCTTATAACAACTTTTTCATAATCAGGTTCACAGCTTCTTCTATTGATTGCTCATCGGAACGAATCGTAATGTTTGATGTTTGTGGTTCTTCATAGGGAGAGTCTATTCCTGTAAACTGCGTAAGAACTCCGGCCCGGGCTTTTTTATAGAGGCCTTTAACATCCCGTTGCTCGCACACAGACAATGGGCATTGAACAAAAATTTCCTTAAACCGGTCGCTTCCAACAATCCGTCTCGCCATGATGCGATCTGCTTCAAACGGAGAAATGAAGGTAGCCAACACACAATACCCTTCATCACATAATAATTTTGCAACCTCAGCCGCTCTCCGGATATTTTCCGACCGATCTTCTTGCGTGAACCCAAGGTCAGCGTTGAGACCTGAGCGCAACTGATCACCATCCAGCAAATAAACACGAAGACTTCGCTCCAACTGCTTTTTTAATTCCGTGGCCAATGTAGTTTTACCAGCACCCGAAAGTCCGGTAAACCAGATCACTATACCACGTAAGGGAAGTTCTTTATCAGACATTGACAAAACTCAGGTATCTTATAAACCTTTAAAATGCATTTTTTTTTGATAAGTTTAGTAATTCATACTTATGGATAAAAAACTGGCCCCATTTACCTGTACCTATTCTGAAGGACTACCCGAACTCTTAATCAGTCTTCGGTGCACACTTGCCATCAGCACCTATCAGGCAGGTAAAGTAATTTTCATCAGCGCAAAAGATAAGCTGAGTTTAATTCAATTGCCCCGTACCTTCAAAAAGCCCATGGGCATTGCCGTACACAGCCAGCAGATGGCTGTAGCCACCCGCAACGAAGTGGTTGTGTTATCTAATACACCCAGCCTTGCCGCTTCCTTTCCAAAGCAACCCAATACCTACGATGCACTATACCTACCCAGGTCTGTCTATTTTACAGGTGAACTTGATATCCATGATCTTGCCTTTACTGATTCGGGACTGATCGGAGTTACCACCCGGTTTTCATGCATTTCAAAAATCAATGAACAGTATAGTTTTACCCCTATTTGGAAACCGAAGTTTATTGCCTCACTGCAACCTGATGACCATTGTCATTTGAATGGTATGGCATTGGAAAATGGGGAAATAAGATTTGTTACTGCGTTGGGGCAAACGGACTCAGCCAGTGGATGGCGAACCAACAAAGCAACCGGTGGAATTCTAATGAATGCGGTGGAACAGGAAATCATACTACAAGGATTGCCCATGCCCCACTCCCCACGCATCTATGATGGAAAACTTTATGTACTACTTTCGGCTTCTGGCGAACTTGTTCATGTCGATACCATAGGCGGAAAATATGAAGTGATTCAACGAATGAAAGGCTTTGTGCGGGGTATGGATAAGATCGGTGATTTTGTCTTTATTGGATTGTCAAAGTTAAGAACCACCAGCCAGGCATTTGGCGATTTACCCATTGCATCAGAGTCAATCTCTTGTGGCGTTGCTGTGATTCAACTTTCTACCGGGCGTTTTATCGGCTATATTAAATATGAAAACAGCGTGGAAGAAATTTATGATGTGCGTATTTTGCCAAACACCAGGCGGCCCGGGGTTCTCAATCATTATCAGGAAGATCACCTGATGGCCATTACACTTCCTACCGGAAATTACTGGACTGCCCCTGAACCTGAAAAAGGCTGACCTGGATTGGTGACGTAAGGATTGAAGCATGCAACTACCCAAACATCCCCCTGAGCTTGTTCAACGATTTTTACATAGCGTTGCAGTCCATCCTGACAAAATTGCTTTTATTTTTATTCGTGACTCTGGGAAAGCTGATCAGTTAACGTATCAGAGTCTATATCTGAAATCCAGTTCTTTAGCAAGACGCCTTTCACAACAATCAGGCAATTCAGGGGGCGCGCTGCTTATTTATTCAGCCGGTTTTGACTTTATCATAGCTTTGTTCGCCTGCATGTTGGCCAACATTCCGGCTATACCTATAGCGATGCCCAAGCCACGAACAAAAGACCTCTTCAGGCATTTTTTAAATCACACTAAACCTGATTTTATCCTGACCACTACAAGCATTGAAGGCCGAATCAAAAAGTTATTACCAGAAGCTGTTTCTACATATTGTTTGATGACAACCGATTCAGCAGAAAGTGATACCAAAGGGTTTGTACCCGCACACACATCCATCGAAATTGCCCTGATCCAATACACCTCAGGTACAACTACGCAGCCGAAAGGAGTTAAGATTTCATTTGAAAATTTATACCATAACCTCAGTGCCATTCAACAACATTTTGAACTTGATGACAAAAGCATCTGCTTTTCGTGGCTGCCCCACTATCATGATATGGGTCTGGTAGATGGAATTATGACTCCGTTTTTTAATGGCTGCCTCGGTATACTTTGTTCACCACACTATGTAATTTCCAATCCCACCCAATGGCTGAAAGTGATTAATCGCTACCGGGTAACTCATACCGGGGGACCCAATTTCTTCTTTGAGCTCTGTACGGAAAGAATTCAATCTGCCTCCTTAAAGGGGACTGACCTGAGTTCGCTTACCCATGTATATGTAAGTGCAGAACCTGTTCGAAAAAAAACGCTGGAAAAATTTGCGGCCTACTTTTCTACCTGTGGATTTGATCTCAACCTATTTACACCTGGCTACGGCCTGGCCGAAGCCACCCTCATGGTTAGCTGCAAAGCCATGGATACGTCACTTCACTATTTTGTTAACGATGGTCAGGAATATGTCGGGCTTGGTAAAGCAATTCCAGGTATGGAGATTAAAATAATTGATCCTGTTTTACACCAGGAAGTAAAGTTAGGAGATACGGGTGAAATTTGTTTGCGAGGGCTTTCTCTTACCCCAGGGTACACCGATGGAGAGAAATCAGAACAGACTATGATCTCCCTTCCAGCATCTTACGAAACCCAATCTTATTTTCGCACTGGTGACAAAGGTTTTTTAGTAGCCGATGAATTATATGTGGTGGGAAGATTTAACGACACGATACATATTCATGGTCTTAAATACCAACCTGAGGATCTTGAATACATAATCATTAATAGCCATCCCACTTTGTTCACTTCACCCTGTGCCGTATTTTCTATCTTAAAAAATGAAGAGGAAAAAATAGTTGTACTTCTGGAGGTAAAGGAAATGACTGATTCTGATAAGTCCATTGAAGTTGAAAATTCTATTCGAGATTGCATCTTCCAGGCTTTTGGGTTAACCGTATTTGATATTATCTTACTACCGCAAGGAAGTATCTTGAAAACCACCAGTGGAAAAATTAAACGAAGTGAGACTAAGTTTAACTACCTGCAAGGAAAATTCTCAAATGAAGTATGAAGCCTGTTGAGCTGGACGAAATAATAACCTTCCTGAAGCAAGTGATTGCCCGGGAAACAAAACTGGATGTGAATAAAATTGAAGTGGATCAACACTTGGGCGTTTTTGGCCTGGATTCCATTAACTCTGTGTATGTGTTGCAACAACTGGAAGATTTTCTTCAACTCGAACTCAGTCCACTTCTGTTCTGGGACTACCCTACGATTAAAAGTTTAAGCATTCATCTTTATCAGTTGAAAAACAATGGCAACGAGCAGGCTCTGGGATCCATTCGCTGATCACCATCGCGCGAATCCTTACCTCATGTATGAACGATTGAGGGTGGAATCTCCGATTCATCGGTCACAATCCGGGGACCTGGTACTTACGCGATATGCAGATATTCGAAATGTTTTACAAAACACGGAAGACTTTCGGGCAGGCAATCGGAAAGAATGGATCGAGCGCCAGGTAACCTATCTGCACAATAAAGGGGAAGATTTCAAAGCTGTAACCGATGCTATGAACAGCTTTATTGTGATGATGAATCCCCCGGAGCATACCCAGTTGCGCGCTATTATTATGGAAGCGTGGGATGATCATGATGTGGATCTGATTATTAAAAGTAACATTGATGAATTACTGTTGTCCTGTGGTAAGTCATTTGATCTTGTCAAAGATTTTGCAGAGCCCCTGCCCGTAATGACTATGACCCGGATAATGGGCATGCCTCACAAAGATTACAACTTTCTGAAGCAGGTAGCTACCGGGGTGTTACGCAGCCTGGATATGTATACGTCCTTTAAAGATCTTGTTAAGATTGATGCTGCTTCCAAACAATTTATGGAGTACCTCAACCGGTATCTCGATTATAGGGAAGCCAACCCGTCTACAGACCTGGTCAGCAAAATTGTTCGTCAGTATCAGCAAAAAAATATTCCGGTAAGCCGGAAGCAAATGCTCTCGATCTGTATTTTCCTTTTTATGGCTGGCGAAGAAACTACGGTGAACCTGATTGGTTCCGGACTGTACACCTTACTAAATCACCCACAACAACATTCAGCCCTTGTCTCCGATCCTGCCCTGCTGGATAACGCAGTGGATGAGGCGTTGCGTTATGAATCGCCCGTGCAATTGGTGGGACGAATCGCCAGCAGAGATCTTGAATTAAACGGAGTTGCTATTAAAAAAGAAGATACATTAACGCTAAGTCTGGGGGCTGCTAACCGCATCCGGAAATGTTTATTGAACCAGATCAATTTGACATCCATCGAAATGCAAAGCACCACCTTGCCTTTGGTGCCGGCATTCACTTTTGCCTGGGATCGTGGCTGGCAAAGAAACAGTGGAAGTTGGCGATGCTAGAAATCCTGCTCCGGTTTCCACAGCTGAATATTGTAGAACCGGCAACCTGGAATACCATGCTTTCAGTAAGAGGCCTTACTTCACTGAAGGTTTCTGTTAAGTGAGTGCTTTGTCGTTTAATATAAACGTATAACCCTCCAAAAAAACTGACCAGAATAAACAACCCTGCCTTTGCACCCGCTTCGGCAGACAGGGAGAAGGTAAATCAAATATTAAATCGTTGCGCCTTTAAAATAGTAAACCCTTATGTGCCGCCCTTGCTTATCCATACCGATATAGGCCATTTTCGATGCCATCCAGATGGCTTCTCGTCTGAATTCCTGAATGCGGGGATTTTCAACAAACGTAATCATGCCAATACATGGGTTTGCTGTAACGGTCTTGTTGTAGGCCTCCAATAAATCACGGGTTCCAACAATTATTTTTGAAGCTAGTCCCGGATGCCGGAACCCGGGAAGAACGATGGACCGATACATGAAAAAGTTATTACTATTCAATTGTTTAAAAGTGATTAGCTCAGCGGTTGATAATCCAACGATTTCTTTTCCCACTTCACTTCGCACAATCAGTACCACCTGACGGGCGCGTGCCTCACTGGAAAAACCTGGCCTGAGCATTTTATTGTCATCCCAGAATTTTATCACCTGGTTAATCAACTCGGGTGTCATTTTTTGCCAGACATCTTCTATATAAACCCGGTCCTGTGTCGGGAAGACCTTCTTCCTGGCCCCCAACGGCACTTCTTCGCCATCAATCTTTATCGTAACGTGAAACGAATTCGGATCGGCAAACAGAGAAATTTTTTCCTTGAGTTGTGTCGCTAATTCATTTCCATTATTGCCTTTCCATTGATCTTGATTTTTAAGAGGGTGAATTAAGAGCCGTGTCCCTTTCAGAGAAGGGTTCGGAATCTGTTCTGCAAAAAAAGAAACATCCGTGAGTGGACGATCGTCTGTAAATTGTTTCCAGTCAAATGCCCCATGACTTTGCTTCTCACCAGCGATGGGAGTCGTAAAGATCTCCACACATTCACCTAAATGAACCGTACCTAGCCGACCTAACCCCTGGCCACCAACAAGAGATCTTTTTTTTTCTGTTGGTGATTTTGCCTTTAACTCTACTTTTTCAGAAAATGAAAACCTCATCCAATTGCTTTGCACCTGTGCCCATGACATACCCTTACCATTATCTTCAATAATGATATGCCCTGGCGCGGAAGGTTTGAAATGCGAAGTCGGTGAGGGCCTGGTTTGTTTAGTATTGATTTCAATGGTTACCCGATCTGCATCAGCATCGTATGCATTCTTAATCAATTCTGTCAACGCATGTACGGCATCCGGAACGATCACCTCGCCAA
>JBEBJH010000161.1:0-11675 GCA_040079965.1 Cyclobacteriaceae bacterium | reverse complement strand
GCCATCATGGAAACCATGCATGACCCCCAGGAGCTTGACGGATTAGTTGACCACAGTCCTGAAATTTCAAAAAATTCGTTCATCACACAATCCACTTTTGATCTTAAAGGCAATCTGCTAAGTAAAGATCAATTTAACTCAAGTGGAAACAGGGAATGGAGAACGATTTGGAAGTATGATGAACGTGGCAAACCTACTGAAAGCGCTACCTATCATTTTAAAGCAGCAACCAGTAAACGGGTTTATAAATATAACTCTGCCAATAAATTAATTGAGAGTAATGCGTTTGATGAGACAGGAAAAAATACGGAGCGGGAGAATGTTCAATCAGATAGCAATGGCCACGCGATGAGGGTGGTGTATTCGTTCGAAAAAGGAATGCTTGTCAAAACTTCAGAAAGTTTCTTTGATGAAAAGGACAACAACGTAGAAAATAATTACTTCACGGATGCGCGATTAACGGGTAAGGAAATAAATCGATTTGACATCCGTGGTAATCGGATTGAAACTATTATCCAATATCCGGTAAAGAAAGAAGAGCGAATCACACACTATAAGTATGACAGTCTGAATAATAACATTGAAACCATTGTTTTAAACGGGAGTTTGATGATTGAATCAAAAATAATGGCCCGGTTTGACGACCGGCACAATGTAGTAGAATTGGCTAGCTATGGGATCAAGGGAAATGTAAAAGAGCGGATCCGGCATCACTATGAATATGATGGCGAAGGTAACTGGATAAAGGATATCACCTTTATAAATAAGAAACCGGTTTCTGTTAGAGTTCGAAAAATTGAATACTATTGAAAATATGGCAATAGGAATTCAGACTGTTTGATTTCCATTAACCATGGGTGCAACTTTTGACCCAATCAGTTCAATGGCTTGCAAAAGCTTAGCGTGCGATAAACCCGCATTGTCCATTTGAAATGTAAGTCGTGAAATACCACCGAGTGATTCGCTGTGGTGAAGGATTTTTTGAGCTACTTCTTCGGGGCTACCCACGAGGAATGCGCCCGTAGGACCTCGTTGCATATCAAACCGTGAACGTGTAACCGGAGGCCAGCCACGCTCTTTGCCTATACGCGTAAAGGTTTCAGCATAGCCCGGATAGTAATCATCAATAGCTTCTTGTGTCGTGTTGGCCACATAGCCTAACGAATGCAATCCAACTTTTAAAACTTCCGGTGAATGACCGGCCTCTTTTCCGGCCTGGCGATAGAGATCTATCAAAGGACGGAAGCGATGAGTTTCTCCACCGATAACAGCTACCATTAATGGTAAGCCAAGAAGCCCGGCACGAATAAACGATTCAGGAGTGCCCCCAACTCCTAACCAAATGGGCAACGGATTTTGGAGTGGCCGTGGATAGATGGTCTGATTCTTTAATGAAGGTCTGAATTTACCAGACCAGGTGACTACCTCATTCTTGCGAATGTTCAGCAACAGTTCGAGTTTTTCGGCAAACAATGCATCATAATCATTAAGGTTCAAACCAAACAGGGGAAAGGATTCTATAAAGGACCCCCGGCCTACCACCATCTCGGCACGACCTTGCGAGACCAGATCGAGTGTTGCAAAGTTTTGAAATACGCGTACCGGGTCGGCTGCGCTCAACACAGTAACAGCACTGGTCAGGCGAATGCGTTTGGTGCGGGTTGCTGCTGCCGCGAGTAGAACGGTAGGTGCCGAATCCAGAAACTCCGCGCGATGATGCTCGCCAATTCCAAAAACATCGAGGCCCGACTTATCGGCCTGTTCAATGCGTTCGAGTAACTCTTGTATTACCTGCACACTGTTGGCAGACTTACCGCCATCACTCGCCACAGTTGAAGCAAAACTATCAATACCAATTTCCATGCTAAATTTTTCAGGGTTAGTTACTGAATCTACATGAGATTCGTCCTTCTCTTCAGCTTGCCAACCGAATCCGCTAACTGGCGGAGTAGATTTGGGAGCAGGCCATATAAATCACCACGGATCAATTGATCGTAGGATTTCTGAATACTGTTTAATCAGTCTGTCATTCAACCCTTCCTCTTTGGTGTACCCGACAATTTTTATCGCGTCTTTACTGGAAGTCTTATTGGTTACAGGAGGAGTCATACAACTTACATTCATACCAGCCTTTTGCATAGCATGTGTCCGGTTGGTAAATGCATTATCATTGGTCGTCTTGCCAATAACTTCAAAGGTTCGCTTCGAATCATCGCGGATTACCTGCCAATAGGTTATGTTCATAGAGCAAAAGTAACGGTAAGATTCTTAATAAGTGATGTTACGCAAAAATCTGTACGCTGTCAGTTTGAGGCTCTCGAAAACTGACCTGACTAATCAATATAGCCTTCGAGAACCTCAGGCTGACACACCCTTCAATTGTTTTGCGTAACATCGCTTAATAACTCAAATTACTTGAAGTCGAGATTCGAAGTTCGGGAATCGAGGTTTGAATTAAATCCGATCCAACACCTTCTTAATTAAACCATCTACAATTTTGTGCGGGTCTTTCGAAAATTTGGTCTTCATGCGATTAGCAATAATCGCATTGGCACTAAGCACCTCATGACCTAGTAATTTTCCAAACGCATAATAAGCAGAGGTTTCCATCTCAAAATTAGTAAGCCAGAAATCTCCTTTATGAAAATAATTAAGATCCTCCAACAAATTGGGAAAACGAATCGGTAGGCGAAGTACTCTCCCCTGAGGGGCATAAAAACCGGGGCAGGTAACGGTGTTGCCCTTAATCATATCACTTCCGGCAATCTGGTCGCGCAGGTTTTCAGAACCCCGCACTACATAGGGCATAAAGGGAAGTCCGGTTTTACGATGAATGTCATGGGCCAGGCCTGCCTCCACATCATCCATAGGCAAATCGTAAAAACTCATCAGGTTATCAAGGCCTACGGCATAATCCGAAACCAAATGTGATCCTACCGGAATATCTTCCTGTAAGGCACCGGAAGTACCGATCCGAATAATCTTCAGTTTCTTCTTGCGGGATTTTGGCTCACGGGTTTTCAAATCAATGTTTACCAATGCATCCAGTTCCGTGAAAACAATCTCAACATTATCGGGGCCAATGCCCGTGCTGATTACCGTAATGCGCTTGCCTTTGTATTTGCCTACATGTGTGATGAATTCGCGCTTGTTCATTTCAAACTCCACTTCATCAAAATACTGACTTACTGAATAAACCCGGCCTGGGTCGCCAACAGCAATTACAATGTCTGAAATATGCTTCGGCAACAGATTTAAATGATAAACACTGCCATCCGGATTTAAGACAAGATCGGTTTCGGGAATTTTGGCCATGACTACTATATTAACTCTTTATCTTTTGCGCGGGATTTCCAAACACTGTCTCACCCTCTTTAACAGATGCAATAACTACTGAGCCAGCACCAATGCGTGCGCCCTTGCCAATGGTTATACCAGAAACAATCGTTACCCCCGAACCAATAAAAACTTCGTCTTCGATAGTAACTCCTGCGTTGATAGAACTCCCCGCTCCTACCTGAACAAAGTCCCCCAGTATACATTCTACACCTACAAAGGTGCGGGCATTAAGAATACAATGACTTCCGATTTTTGAACCAGGTGCCAGGTAGGTATTAAAGTCTATAAAATTACCATGCCCAATAGTGGCCTTTAGCGAAATCACTGATTGTGAGTGAATAGCATTGACCGGTTGCACGTGTCGTACTTCCTGAAGCATCTTAACAAGTCCTTTCCGCAATTTATTATCATCGGCAGCTACAAAGGCTTCGCACTTTTTTCCAATAAGTTTAAGAAACCCATCATTATCGGTATCACCTAACACTACCACTTCATCCACTTCTGTGTTGTGCAGTTTTTTATCGTCATCCAAAAAACCATAAACCACTACACTGTTGGTGTCAAAAATTTCTTTAGCCGCGCGCCCAAGGTGATTAGCGCCAAAAATGATAACTGGATTTTCCATGTCACAAAGGTAAATATTGTGAAGGATCTATGATCGCAAAAGGTTGTTTCTATCAAACAAATAGTGCAGCAACGGATTGCGATAAGATGCGATAAAGACAAGGAACGGGGTAAAGCCAATGCGATACCGCGACAAGGTACCCAGATTGGGTGTGGATAAGGCCAGAAAGATGCAAAGCAGCACTACATAGACCAGCACAGAATAATAAAGCAGGTGATCAGCCGAGGCAGTCTTTTTTCTAAACAACGAAGAGACAACCAATACCAGGAAGAGCAGATTTTCAAAGGAAGCTAATACGGAGGTGGCCCCGATCGCTTCCCACACAAAAGGACGGAACAAACCCGAAATCAATGCCCACGGAGCGTTAATGCAAACACTCCACCAATCGGCCGTTAACTGATAATAATGAATGAGTCCTTCGGCTTTTGAGATTTTTACAAAATCATTGTGATTGGTAATGAGCACATCCAAAAACCGACTCAGATAAAAATTGGGGTGCATCAGGCTGGAGGCGGCAATCAGGATGATAAAAATGCCTGCCCAGAGCGACATCTTATAGTTATTCAAAAACGCGAATCGATTTCGTAAAAAGAAATTCAACAAAGAAGTGGTAACAACAGCCATGAACAAAGCAGTCCAATAGTATTTCAGGTTCCAGGCAACATAAAATGAAATCGGCATCATAACCCATTCCAGCCAGTTTACTTTCGCTGCTTTCACTAGTTTAATAAAGAGAGATGCCAGGAAATAAATTCCGGCCAAGGCAAACGTTTCCTTGACCAACCCGGACCCCCAGAAAACAACAGATGGAAAAAATAGAAAAGCGAGAGCAGCCGAATTCTGCGATTCAGGAAAGTGTTGTGTTACGGTGCGAAACAAATACCAGGCGGCTATGAACGAGATGAAAGCGAAGTAGACTGCACTGATCCAATAATTGTTGCTACTGATCAATGTGAAGATGCTTATAAGTTTTATCAGGAAAAGGGATCGCTCTTGCGTATTTGCTAACTCGTTCCAAACAGAAAGGGTAGAATCACTGGTCCACAGAAATTGAAAATACAAACTTAAATCCCGTCTCGCGAAGTCGGCAAGTTTTACTGCGTCATCGAAAAAGAGCCAGGTATCGTTGGCGCTATAATAATAGCGATACACCAACCCCAACGCAACAGCCATTGAGACCTTAAAAAGTAAAGCGACCCAAAACAAACGGGGACTCCCTCCTGCTGCCCGCCTATAGAAAAGTAAGGCAAGGCTGATCAGGATGGCAATGTTAAGCAGCATCATGAAGTCTGAGTTTTAGGCCGCAGCAACGCGGATCCGATCGAACAATTTAAACACTCCCTGCGCTGGCAATAATTATTATATAACTCAATCAATCCTTGTGAGTCGAATGCTGTGCGACCTGCATATCCCAAGCCTTGCCAGAGCTTTATGATTCTGTTTTTCTCGCCAGGGATTGATTGCAGGATATACACTGCCCTATCAACCAAACTCCAGTCATCTCTTGATTGACCATAAGCTACCAGCAATGGAACCACTGTATTAATAACTATGTTGTCTCGACTTGATTCACCAAAGCCGGATACAAGGCCTTTTGATTTTTTACCAAACCGATAATGACTTTGCCAATACGGAGAGGGCTGAATTTCAAAGAACCTAACCAACGATTTGTAATCCTGTAACTCGAGTATGGAGGAGAAAATATTTTTATGGGTAGCCAGCAAGGTAGCAAATTGGGCGAGACGGATGGTTGGGAAATTTGCCGGACGTAATCGCAAAAATTTCCATTGGGCCACATGAAGTTGATTGTTAATCAAATCATACTTCTTGCCAAGAAATTGATATTCGTTAAAAAGACTGGTTAGATATTCATCCTTCGACCTGGCAACGAGAAAACCCGCCTGTCCGAAAAGCAATGCCTCCACCTTGGTAAGCTGATCGCTATGCTTTTGAATCAATTTGTATGGCTGCGATTTTGCCAATTGGAGAAAGGGTTCCTTATTAAGTTTGAAACCAAAGTTGGCCGCAAGCAACTGATACGTTGTTTCTTCCCAATCACCTTTGTTTTGGTTGAGCAGCGCGGTGATGTGCTTTGCTTTTGTTTCCAACCGTTGCATCAGAGCCTTATCAATCATGGAATGCTTAATCAATTCGTCTACTGTGGGAAAAGATTTGGCGCAGGAAACTGAACTGGGATTGTTGATCAGCTTTTGGTAGGATTTAATTAAATGCTCCTCCACCCGGTGTTTGAGTTGCAACGTTGGGATGCGCGTGCCATCATTTCGATACACGGGTTTATTTTCTTCCCACACCACATGCAACACAACATTTTCATAGGCGTGATCCTGATCATGCTTATGTTCGTACCAACCTGAAGATTGCACGTGAATTTCTACATTGCCTACCCAATCGATGTTATCAATCCTGACTTTTACGTGCGAGAAGTCGGGGCCGGAATCTGAGTTTAAAATGCCAGCCTTCAAAATATTCAACGCTTCACCTACCGTGGTTTGCAAATCTCGCTTATCGAAATATTGAAACTGCCACAGGTAATGGAGGAATGATTCGTTCATACAACAAGAAAATTTTCGAAATGCTCAGCTTCCAATCTCAAATTAACTATTCTCATCGTTTTCAAAGCAAAATATTTCTATCTTCCTTACCTATTAATTACATGAAGAAAAAATCCATAACTATTTTTCGGGGAGCTTTTATAGTCATTCTCACTCTTTTCATTGTATTGGTTCCTTTTTCTTTTCTTATGGGGTGGAACCTGATTACACTCTTTCTTTTCTGGTTTATTCTGGTTCCTGCAGTTTCAATCTACCTGCCCGCTAAAATCCTGAAAAGCGAAGACTGGTTGATACAAGCATTTGGCGGATTGGTGTCATTCTATGTAGTTATGGTGTTCATGATCTCCAAGCACTATCAAACCGATTACTTTAAAATAATGATTGTAAGCGGTGGTGTGAACCTGGTTGTAGTAGCAGGGTTCTTTCTGGCAAAAAAGCTCAACCAGCAAAATCCAGATTAAGTTACTGAATATATTTTTGAAGATATTCTTTCATCTGGGTTTTCAATGCCTGCGCCTCTTGCCTTGCCCGTTCAGCAAAATCTTCTCTCGATGACGCATAGATGATAGACCGCGAGGAATTTACGAGCAAGCCACACTGAACATTCAATCCGGCTTTTGATACTGCTTCCAGATCACCGCCCTGTGCACCAACACCCGGAACCAGAAAAAAATGATCTGGTGCGAGTGAGCGGATGGTTCCAATCTTATCAGCTTTGGTTGCACCCACTACATACATCATACGGTCGGCAGTAGCCCAGCGTTGCGATGCAAAAATTACTTCTTCATACACAAAGCGGCCATCACGCGTTTCCAGTTGCTGGATATCAATGCTACCCGGGTTGGACGTGTGAATTAATAAAATTACCCACTTGCCTGGAAAATCAAGGAAAGGTTTAACCGAATCTTCACCCATGTACGGAGCCACCGTGATAGAATCAAACTCCATCTGTTCAAAATAGGTGCGCGCATAAAGAGCCGATGTATTTCCGATGTCGCCCCGCTTCGCATCAGCAATCGTAAAACAATCTTTCGGAATGTAGTCTAGTGTCTTGCGCAAACTCTCCCAGCCTTTTGGACCCTGAGCTTCATAAAAAGCAATGTTGGGCTTATAGGCCACGCTGAATTCTTTGGTTGCATCAATGATCTGTTTGTTGAATTCAAATACCGGATCCGGCAACGAAAGCAAGTGCTTCGGAATTTTTTCAAGATCTGTATCAAGTCCTACGCAGAGATAGGAGTTCTTTTTCTTTATCTGGTCAAACAGTTCCTGGCGGGTCACGGGAAAGTAGGTTAAGGGGTTAGCGGCCCGAAGGTATAAATTTAACCTAAAAAAGTCATTTAGACTTTTTTAGTCTACGTCAGTATTCGTCAAACTAATTGATATGCTAGTTTATTTCTAATGACAATTCCAGCTTTAAGTTCTACTAAACATTAAAAAAGGCCATCCAAAAGGACAGCCCGATTATTTCAATTTCATTTCTGGATCAACGTAAGTCTATAATCTCAACGCCAGGATATTTCTTGGGATCGAATGTGAAGAACGTGTCATCCAGTTTAATGTTAGGAACAAATTTGGTGATCGTGTATTTGTACCGGTTTCCGGCTTTATCGAACATGGTCCAGCTTTGAATGCTTTTATCTTTCTTAACGATCATCATTTTGATCTTAAAATACTGAGCATCTTTTTTTTCAGGTACTAAATCAATCTCTTCGCAGACCACACCGCCTTCTATTTTATCTGCCAGGTACAGGTATTTGAAGCCCTTCTTATACATTTCGAAAATCTTGGTGGGATTTACATCATCCGAGCCGGGATCAAAATTATCAATGTTCACTTCCTTGGCAGATGGCAAATAGGTCCATACTGTTGTACCATTATTAATAATCTCCTGGTCATCCAGCAAAAGGCGGAATTTATCGCCCTTTACAGTAATTTTTCCCTTGAATTCTTCCTTAACTCCTTCTGTTTCATTGGTCATGCCTGACGTAAGATTGGCTTCAAACGCGGTGATAGCTTTGTATTTTTTACTCATGGCCTCCAGAATTTCCAAGGCCTTAGGATCGTACTGAGAATAGGAGACAGTGCCGACAAACATCAAAAGGGCGGCAAAAACGAGCTTTTTCATTATAAGGAATTAGGATTGAGTATGCTTTTCTTTCAGTTCATTCAATAATTGTTCCAAACTCATAGGGTCTTTAATTAAGACCTCGCGGGCTTTGGAACCCTCAAATGGGCCCACAATTTTAGCTGCTTCCAGTTGATCTATCAAACGGCCGGCCCGATTATATCCCAATTTTAGTTTGCGCTGGATCAATGAGGTACTTCCTTGCTGGTGTTGTACAAGAAGCCGAGCGGCCTCTTCGAACAAAGCATCTCTTTCTGACAAATCTACCGTGGATGCACCGCCTTCATCTTCACCCTCAAATTCAGGGAGTAAATAGGCCGATTCATAACCCCGTTGCGAGCCAATGAATTCACAGATTCTTTCAATTTCGGGGGTATCAACAAACGGGCTTTGCAAACGAACAATCTCAGAACCGGTAGAAAGGAGCATATCGCCCTGGCCAATCAACTGGTCGGCACCACCGGTATCCAAAATTGTTCGGGAGTCTATTTTCGAAGTTACCCTAAATGATAAACGAGCCGGGAAGTTTGCTTTGATCACACCTGTAATAACGTTCACCGAAGGGCGCTGCGTAGCAAGTACCAAATGAATACCAATAGCGCGTGCTAATTGTGCAAGGCGTGCAATGGGAGTTTCTACCTCCTTGCCGGCAGTCATCATTAAATCAGCCAACTCATCAATTACCAACACGATATAAGGAAGGAAGCGATGGCCTTCTTTTGGGTTAAGTTTTCGAGCAACAAACTTGGCGTTGTATTCTTTAATATTCTTTGCGCCCGCGTCTTTCAAAATCTCATAGCGGTTTTCCATCTCAATGCAAAGTGAATTGAGGGTGTACACCACTTTCTTGGTATCCGTAATAATAGCCTCTTCGCTATTGGGAAGTTTGGCAAGGTAGTGGCGTTCAATTTTGCTGAAGAGCGACATCTCCACCTTCTTCGGATCGACCAAAATGAATTTGATCTGGCTGGGATGCTTCTTATATAATAGAGAGGTGAGAATAACATTTAACCCTACCGATTTACCTTGCCCGGTTGCCCCTGCCACCAACAAGTGTGGCATTTTGGTGAGGTCGATAACCATCAATTCGTTAGAAATTGTCTTACCGATGGCGATGGGGAGTTCCTTATCCGTTTTTTGAAAACGTTCCGAACTTAACACCGAACGAATGCCCACCATCTCGCGATTTTTATTGGGCACTTCAATACCGATAGTTCCCTTGCCGGGAATAGGTGCGATGATACGAATGCCAAGTGCTGATAAACTTAAGGCGATATCATCTTCTAGATTTTTGATTCTTGAGATTTTAATACCTGCCTCCGGTACAATTTCATAGAGCGTAACGGTGGGGCCAATCGTGGCTTTTATACTTTGAATACCAATTTTGAAATTGGTGAGTGTACTTAGGATGCGATCCTTGTTTTGGTTCAACTCTTCCTGTGTAACCTGAACCTTGCTTGCTTCATATTCATTAAGAAGTTCAAGTGTTGGAAATTTATAACTGCCCAAATCGAGGGTAGGATCATAAACACCCTGGGCTTCAACCAGCTGTTCAGCTAATTCATCTGTATCGCTTTTTGGTTCTTCAATCGTAAAGAGTGGTTCTACTACTTTTTCGGTTTTGGTTGGCTTGGCTGGCTCCAGATCCAACTTCACTTCTTTAACAGGAATAGGTTCTTCTACCGGGGGTTTAACGATCAACAAAGGCTCTGGTAAATCTTCCTGTTGTTGTGCCGGCCAGATGTCGCGGTCGTCTGAATAAGTAGGCTTGATTACAAAATCATCGTCTGGTAACAAGGCTTCGTTGCCCATGGGTTTTGGGTCTTTCACCTGAAAGGCATTGATCGCAGTTACATTGAAGTAGTAGATGATAAATATAAAGAGAGAAAGTACCAGTATGAGAAACGTGCCCCAGCCAAACAGTCCGTCTGAGATTTTAGCAAGTTCATACCCCAGCCCCCCGCTGATAAATCCGATTTCAGTAACACCGGCCATGTTGTGCGTAATGTAGCCAAGCAATAAGCTCAACCACAGTCCGGCAAAAACCGATAGGATAAATGCTGAGAAGATGGAAACCAATTCTCGTTTGAATACCAATTTGAAACCAAGCAGGAAAAGCAAGGGGGGAATAAAAAAGGCAGAAATACCCAACCATTTCCAAATGAGAAAATGAGAGGTAATAGCTCCATACAAACCCAGCCAGTTGTCGGCTTCTTTGCCTGACTCAACAATATTGGTATCCCATAATGCCTGAATAACACTTTGATCGGCCTTGCCAGTAAAGAGATACGAAAGAAAAGCCGTAAAAAGGTAGAGCGATGTAATCAACAGAAAAAAACCGAGTGCCAGAATGAATCGTGGGTCCTTGAAAAAATCAAAATTGAATCGGGACTTGGACTTGGGTGACTTTACTTTCTTTTCCTTTTCAGGTTTCTTAAAGGTGTTGGATTTATACGTGTTTTCTGCCATCAGTTTAAAAAGTACTCAAAGCTAAGAAAAACGTTTAGAAACGTAAATGCCTGTTCAACCTAGGAATAGGCATAAAACCTTACCCCGATATCTCCTAAATCAAAAAATATTAACTTTAAATTGGTCATAAACCAAACACTATGAAAACCTTACTTCTAACCTGCCTCCTCTTACTTTCCATTGCGTCTTTTGGTAAAATCTGGATTGTGGATAACAACGTAGGTAGCACTGCCAAAGATTTTACCTCACTTATGGAAGCCCATGATGGCGCCAGTGCCGGAGATACACTTTACCTGATTGGCTCACCAAACAATTATAAGTCTTATAATAATGATGTTACTAATATTATTACGAAGAGACTCGTGATTATTGGGCCTGGCTATTTCCTAAATGAGAATCCAAATACCCAAGTTTCTCCGACTACCTCCTATTTTACGACTGTATTATTCTGTAACGAGGAAATTGAGTTTGCTCCGGGATCAGAAGGCTCTATCATGATGGGGTTGGTCATCCGAAGGGTTAAAATCTCAACCAATAATAT
>JBEBJH010000160.1:0-11700 GCA_040079965.1 Cyclobacteriaceae bacterium | reverse complement strand
GGGGTGCTGGGGTTGATTTTTGTTGGAGTGATTTTCGGCCCGAACGGGTTTCATTTATTTAAAGAGAATGGACAGGTGCTGATGTTGTTTGCATTGCTCGGCAAACTGCTCTTGCTTTTTTTCTCAGGATTAGATATTGAGTTGGAGGTACTTAAGAAAAATTTGAAAAAATCTCTGGTGCTGGCAGCCTTTAGTTTTATTATTCCATCTGCAGCAGGTTTTTTATTGGGTGTGGTTTTCGATTATAGTTTCATGACATCGCTGATGATCGCTGTCCTATTCTCTTCACACTCAGTAGATATCTCCTACCCGATTCTATCAAAACTTGGTTTAACAAAAGAAGAGCCCGTAGCAGTGACTATTGGAGCTACCGCTATTACAGACATCGCCTCGTTGATTTTATTTGCCATTTGTTTGCCCATTCATACAACAGGATTTTCAACCGGCCCATTCTTACTTCAGCTTCTATTTATCGTTGGTTTTATCCCGCTTATCATTTTCGGATTCTCCTGGTTAGGCAAAACTGTGTTTAAGCATCTTGGGGAAGATGCAGCCGAGCAGATGATCTTTCTTTTACTGGTTGTCGGTTTTTCGGCAGGCGTAGCAGAATTGGTTAATATTGAACCCATTGTGGGAGCCTTTCTGGCTGGCCTCGCAGTAAGTACCACCTTGCCCGATAAAGGTGTGCGAAGTCAAATTGACATGCTGGGGAATACCTTGTTCATTCCAGCGTTCTTTATCTCTTTGGGTATCCTGATAGATCCGGTCGTTGTAATTAAAACAATTCAAAATCATTTTATGCTGGTATTAGGAATTGCATTTACAGTGATCTTTACCAAGATACTTGCGGCCTGGATAGCTGGAACGAGTTTCAATTATTCCGTATTGCAACGTCTCCTTATAGGATCTTTGACAACGCCTCAGGTCTCTTCTACGTTAGCTGTGGCATTAGTGGCATACGAAAGTATGAATGCACTGGGTGAAAGACTTATTGATGAGCCTATACTCAATAGTATTTTGGTATTAATGGTAGTTTCGGCAGTAGCAGGCACCGTGACAACGGAATTTATTGGAAAGCGAATAGTAACTGAGAAGAAATAAATCTGAAACTATGAAAGTGGTTTTCTTTGTCTTCCTTGCCATCCTGATTATTTCATGTCAAAAAAATCAGGATAAGAGCATCCCTTCCGGGGAACGAGTGTTTGACGCTGAGCGAACCACTTTTTTCAACAGTTTAAAGAACCCTGAAGAAGTTGCCAAGCTTGCAGCGAACCTTCCGGGATTTGAGGGAGCCTTACTGAATGATCCTAAGAATTACTACTTGTATGGAACCAGCGAAGTTATGGCTGCGGCTAACCTGGGTGTCTACTTAGCCGATTTAAACTATTGCATCCTCTTTAAAAAAAGTGACGAGGCAAAGCAATACTTTGAAGCAGTTTATGAGTTAAGTAAGATTATTAAGGTTGAAAAAAGTACACTTGAATTTCTTATAAAACGCTATGAGACTAACATTGCTCAAAACGATTCTGTAAAATTGATTGTCGGGCAACTGCTTACCCAATCAACGGCAGGGTTGCAGGGTACTGATCGCGAGCGATTGGCTGGTGTGGCCATAGCTGCGTATCAAATAGAAAACTTATACCTTGCTTTATCGACACTCAGCTCATTTCCTGAAAATCCTACCCCAGAACAAATTCAGGCTCAGAACTCATTGATAAATTTTGTAGTAGAACAACGGGGAAAGTTTGAAATCGTCTATAATTTTATCCGCGTTAACAGTGACCCGTTAGATCCCGATCGGAATCCCAATTATCCTTTCTTTGATAATGCGCTACGAGAATTAGTTGGTGTTTACCAGAGTACTGACAAAGCTAATCTTAAGTTGAAAGAACTTGGTGAAAAAGTAAATGCGATCCGGAGCAAAATAGTTACTACCTAATACTGTTCTTTGCGGATTATGCGAATGTCTTGGTTACGAAATCAGCAGCACCCACAAAATCGCTAAGGCTGGGCCAAGTAAACCAATAAGGATTCCTCCGATTCTAAAATCCTTTTGTTCCAGTAAACCTGTGCTATAGGCAATGGCATTAGGTGGAGTGGAAACAGGAAGGAACATAGCGGTGGAAGCTGAGAGCGCAACAATCAGGGCCACTTCTGTTTTAAACCCAACGAGGATAGCTAACCCAAGTGGTATCATTACGGTACTCGCTGCGGTATTGCTCATGATATTCGAAACAAACATGGTTAGGAAAGCCAAAATAAAAATCAATAAAATGTTATTGATCTCCATGCTGATCAGCTTTTGCGCATAATAATTCAACAGGCCGGACTGCTCAAGTGCCACGCCAAGGGAGAGACCACCCGCAACCAGTAAAAGAGTATCCCAGGGTAAGCCTTGTATATCCTTACCATTCAGGACTCCAAAGAGAGTGAGAAAAACGAGGGGTACAGCGCAAATGGAGGCAACCGTTAATCCATGAATTGCGGTAGTTAACCACAGGGATATTGTCACTACAATAATAGAAAGAACAATTCTCCGCTGAAGGATCATGTTCTTCGAAAAATAAGCATCCTGTTTGTTCAGAAAATCAAGTGAAATGGGAGACTTGTCTTTTATAAAGATGTGAATTAGAACCATGCAGCTGATTACCGTAAGCACTAACGATATGGGAGCACCATATTTCATCCACTCAATGAACCCAATAACAATGCCTTCGTGTTCCAGGGCCCCGGCAGCAATTGCATTGGCAGGCGTACCAATTATGGTCCCCATGCCACCAATGGTAGCCGCGATGGGTATGCCTAACAATAATGCTTTCGAGATGCCCGACTTTTTACCCATTGAGGTTAATAATGGAGTAATGGAGGCTAGCACCATGGCCGTTGTTGCAGTATTTGACATAAGCATAGAAGCGATCATGGTCGTAAACATCAAGCCAATCAGTAAGTTTCTGGGGTTGGTTCCCGATATTTTAATGGTAAGCTTAAAAAGTGATTCATCCAGGCTTGTTTTGGTCATGGCTGAAGCCAGAAAAAAACCTCCCAACATAAGCCAGATCACACTGCTGGAAAACGTGGTAACATACTTCTCAATGCTCTCTGGATTTGAATTGATTTGACTATTACCCATAGCAAATACAAGATAAGCTATGATAAACAGGCTGACGGCAAAAGGTGGGATCGCTTCAGTCAACCACAACCCAATAGCAAAGAACAGTAAGAAGAGAACATAGACTTGCGAGTCCGTGAACGAAGTTTCTTTGACAAAGAAAGTCAGGCCAATGGCGACTACAAAAGAGAGTATGAAGTACAAGACCGCCTTTTGACTCTTTCGACCAGTAGCAGTTTTATCTTCCATACTCAATATGAAAATTTTACTTTTTCTTCTGGTATAATTTTGAAAGCGGAACGGCTGATATGCCGTGCAGAAGAATACTCAGCAAAACAGTGAGTGTAATCACTGCATAAATTTGTTCATACCCATTACGACCTAACGCGATGACAACCATTAACAGGTAAAGTACGGATGCAATACCTCTCGGGCCAAACCAGCCTATAAATGCTATAGTACCCCAACTTAGCCCAGTGCCTAACAAACTAATCGCAACAGGGACCATTCGAATAAATGTGAGACTCAAAACTGCATAGATCACTGCCTCTGCGTTCCAATAAGGAAAAGAAAAAGGTACCAAAATCATTCCCAGCAAAAGGAAAATAAAAAGAATCAGTGCCTGGCTCTCTGCTTCTCCAAATTCATGAATGCGGGCACGGATTGCTTCTGTGCGTGTGCCTAACAACATGCCGGCAAAGAAGGCCGCAATAAATCCATTTCCATGAAACATCTCGGCCAATGAATACGCAAGGATTGCGATGGCAATTGACGCTAATCGTTGAAAGGTGTGATTCATCCAACCTCGTTTTGAGGATAGCTCAACCAGGTAGCCTCCAACCCATCCTACGGCTCCACCAATTAATGGGCCGTATACAAATTGCTTTAAAATAAATAATCCCCAATAGGAAAATCCTGAATCTCCGGTTGAATCTCCAGCGAGAACAGCAATGCATATTAATAATGGTGGAAATGCGATGCCGTCATTAAGGCCACTTTCTACATTAATAGTCTGTCTGATTTTAAGTGGAACAAGTTCACTGGTTACAACCGCCAGGCCAAGGGCGGCATCGGTTGGTGAAAGTATAACTGCCATCAGGATCAGCGGCCAAAGTTCAATTTCAGGAAACAAGGGAATCGCTATCAATACTCCGAGCACCATGGTGATGGGCAGTCCGATAAACAAAAGTCTCATGGGTAAGCGCCTGTCTTTCATAAGGGCTTTCAGATCCAGGGTAGAAGCATCAATAAACAGTACAAGGATCAGGGTAAGTTGTGCAATTGGTTCAACAAAGGTGGCGTTGATGCCCTCTCTCCACTCTTCGCCAACAAAAAAACTGATGATAATGCCCACAGTAACGAACACCATCGGGGCCGTTATGATAGAACTTTCGGCACGTTTGGAAAAAATACCGTAGCCGAGAATCAGCAATGCTGTAAAAACTATAACGGGGTATTCTGACATGAGTTTAAATCTTTACGTATGGTTCACATCTTAACTACTTGCTAAGGTACTGATCAGCCAAATAACAACAATAGATCTCACTCATCTATCTGAGCCGGTCTTGCGGGATTCAAATACATTTTATAGCGCAGTTGAATCACATTGTCATTACTATAGAACTCATCGGCAATTTCATCACGCGATGACTGAAGTGTATAACTAAGTTCAAAGCGATTTTTATAATCTAACCGATACCCTAAGCCAATCCGCACTCGCCTGCGGTTAGCATACCGTTCATCCAATTGTTCATCAAGAACAATAAATTCTTCGTAATCAAGAAAGGCGTACCAGAGGTTGTCGGTAAAGAGATTGGGGCCATTGATACTGATGAAGATTTCTCCCCGCAGCCGGGTACGATTACTGATATCCCAATCCTTCTCTTCAATTTCCCGGAAGGCCCGAACTTGGTATCGCCAAACGAATCGGGCATCGATGCGTTTGGCAGGGGTGAAATAATAACGCGCGCCCACCATGGGGGTGATTTCAAATGTGCTTATTCCTTCATACTGTTTGGTGTACCCCATTGGAATTTCACTGAGTAAGTCCAGCTTTCTAAACAATGTATACTCAAACGTTGGACTGATGCTGATGGAACGCCATTTACCATCTTTGTTCAATAGTGTTTGATAGGTAGTGGTGTTCTCTAACAAATAGCGGTTGGCAAACGGATAGGAAAGCTGGTAGTCGAGCCAGAGCTGTTCATCGCGTTGTGCAAAAACACTAGTTGACGGCAGGGATATAAGCGAAACACAAACCAGCCACCCTATCCTCAAACTTCTGATCATCATCACATTTAGTTTCAGAACTTCTCACAATAACGTTAACTGGATCCTGCTCTGAAAGAAGTGAGTGGTGCCTTTCAAGTTGAATCGATCCAAAATCCCATAACCATATGCCAATTCAAACCTGACATCCTTGGAGAGATACCAGTTCAACATGGGCGTAATTCTCCAGAACTTTCCTCCCTTCAAATTGCCCGCATCCAGATCGAGTGTAGAAAACCGAAGTAACGCTTCCCAAGCCCCGGGTCCCCCTTTAAAAACCGGTTTATTTACGGGAACAAAACCATAGATGGATGTGCTTGTTTTGTAGGGCCGTGACTCACCAGTGAACATATAACTGGCCACGATCTCTCCTCCAAAAAATATTGGATTGTCTGCCGAGGTCGAATTGAAACGATGTGCATAATATTCAGAGCCAAACATCCACGGACCCGTGCTGTAATAGATTTCGTAACCTAAATGATTTGATTGATTGGTTTGAAATTTACCAGTAGAGATAAAATAAGGTGCCGGGTTTGCCTCGGGCCGTGACCTCATCTGCATTTCTCCGTTTTCGGGTTCGCCATAACGGAAATTAAGTCCGACATGAAGTAATTTATTTTCATTCTCAGAATATATCGGCAAGAAACCTATGCGCGATACAAATTGCCATTTATAGGTTGAGAAGGATTGATTCTTTGAGAGCCAATCTGTAAAGATTCCAAGGTTCCAGAATACACGTTGCTTTGGCAGATAAGCCATCCACTTTATGCCATCTGCAAGAATGGGAATCACGTCAATAGCCATTTGTCGTTCCATCGTCCAACCGGCATAGCCCACCATTACTTTGCTGAAAGAAAGTCCCTCTTTAGTACGGCCTATAAAAAACTGACTATTTATTTCAGGCACTCCCACCATCACACCAGTTTCGCGCACGAACCAGGAACGACTTGGACCATCATACATGAATCCAGCCTTCCAACTGATGGTTCTTTTTGTTTTTAATTGCCCGCTCATGGTGATCCTGAAATCCCGCAGCTTGAAAGCAGGTTCCAGGGGTGTGCCTAACGAATCCATTTGCTGTTTAGCGGCTTGATCCTGCGAGTACCCTGCGAATTCATAAAGGAAACCGCCACCGAATTTCAAAGTAGAATATTTCCCGGGGAACAATCTCCAGCGTTTATCATGCCATTTCATCGGTAACGTATCGGTGCTTAGCACCTCTAACTCTTCACCCTGAGTTCCATCAGGTATCGTTTCCGTTTGCTGACCCCATGCTAAAAAAGGTATGAAAAGAAGCGCCATCGTCCACTTTATAGTGCACGATGACGCTTTACTCAGATCAATAATAGTACTGCTCACATTTAAGAATTGACAATTAGAATTTTTCTGTCAAAACTTAGAAGATACCTAGCGGTGAAATAAATCCTACTGTAAACCTTCCGGTTGTATAATCCTGGGCTCCGAACCGGTCTTCAGAATATTTAGAGTAATCATATCTCCTACCCACCCAGTTTGTAAAAAACTTCATATTAAGATCACTCCATGGATAATATTCCACCGCAGGAATAAATCCCCAGGCATTGCGAATGTTTTCTTCGCCTGTTGTATTTAGTGGATCCTGTGTACCGTTCTTCCATTGGGCTATGTCTAACATCGCAACTAACGTAAGATGGACTTTGGGACTCACGATATAACGAAAATTCACCCAATGCCCTATATACCGTGTGTTGGCAAGGGAATACGCATAGAGATTATCCGGAACGGTTTCACTGACGATCGTGGTTCTATCCAATTGCTCATCACTCCATTTGAAATCATAGATAAATCTGAACTTACCGAAATTAAACTCATTTCCTAACGCGATGTAATTCATATTCGCATTGGTACCATCGGCTTTTTGCGCTTCATTGAATAAAGAGTACGACCAAATGGTTTTTACTTTCCCATCAAACAGACTTCCTCGCCAGTTCGATACAAAGGCTAACGGTGCTTTGGATTCTGTAAAATTGGGTTGTGTTCCATACAATTCATCAAAGGACTTAGTCCGGGAATCCAATATCTGAAAGGTCCACTGATTACGAGGGCTGGCCGTATAGGTAAAACCAACCCCAGTAAGAAAGTTGTCAGCGTATTCTACAATATCAGAATACTCATAAATATCGATTGGATTCCAGTCAAATTCCCAAGCACCCCAATCGGCACACATCTTACCAGCCGTAATACTGAACTGCTTAGTGAGATCAAAGCGGACAAAGGCCAAATCCACAGATCGGCTGATGTTATCAATTGATTCAGAAGTTTGTGCCCGCGTATACCGATCGCGAAAACGGAAGTAAACTTTTTCATGAACCTGCCCTCGTATCTCCAACCGGAATTGTTCATTTCTAAATCGCGACTGAGTATATTCTCCATCTACAAACTCATTCCTGAAAGCGAAGTTCATATTCGCGATCATGCTTACATTTCTTAGCAGACTCTGCTTAGTTTCAGGAATCAACGTCTTGTAGTACGTGGTGTCTCCTATCTGCCGTTCCTGTTTCTGCGCCCACACGAGTGCAGGTAGAAACAGAAACAACAGCATCCATAGTATGCTTTTTAATGATTTCATAGCATTGTCGTTTGTCATTATTGTTTCTGTCCGGTTAACGCAGCTGGATCCAATAGTTTCTTGATCTGATCTTCAGTGAGCAATTTCTTTTCCCGGATCAATTCAAGGATTCCCTTACCGCTTTCGAGCGCCTCTTTTGCCAACTCAGTTGTTTTCTCATATCCAAGAACAGGATTGAGGGCGGTAACAATTCCAATCGTAGTTTCTAAATAATGCTTTAAAACTTTTTCATTGGCGGTGATTCCATCGACACAGTTTTTTCGGAACAAAGGCATCAGCTTATAAAAAAGCGCTTGTGATTCCATGATGGAAGTAGCAACCACAGGTTCATACGCATTTAATTGGAGGAGACCGTCCCGTGATGCAATGGTAACTGTAGCATCGTTACCCATTACTTTGTAACAAACCTGGTTCATTACTTCCGGCATTACCGGATTAACTTTTCCTGGCATGATGGACGAGCCTGGTTGAAGAGCTGGTAAATTAATTTCAAAGATTCCGTTGCGTGGACCTGAGGCAAGGAAAATTAAATCACTGCTGATTTTTGAAAGCGTAACCGCCAGGTTTTTATAAGCCGAAGAAAACATGACAAATCCCTGCATGCTGCTCGTTGCTGCAATCAGATCTTTAGGACCGACAAAAGGTTTTCCGGTAAGTTTTGCTATTTGTGCCACACATTTTTCAGCATAACCAGGAGAGGCAGTCAACCCGGTACCAATGGCTGTAGCTCCCATATTCACTTCGTATAAATAAGTTTCAGATTTGCGAAGTGCTTCAATGGCTGCATCAATCTGTCCTCCAAATGCATGAAACTCTTGTCCCAGTGTCATTGGTACCGCATCCTGACCTTCAGTACGGCCCATCTTGACCAGGTTTTTGAACTCTTCTCCTTTCTTATGAAAAGCTTGGGCTAATAACTCCGCTTCTTTAATCACTTTATCATTATGCAGGATCAAGGCTACATGTATGGCCGTGGGATACACATCATTGGTGGATTGACCCATGTTCAGATCATCATGCGGTTCGATGAATTGATATTCTCCTTTCTTATGTCCACTCATTTCAAGGGCAATGTTAGCAAGTACTTCGTTGGCATTCATGTTGGCCGAGGTTCCGGCACCACCCTGATACAAGTCTGTTAAGAACTGATCATGATACTTTCCATCGATCACTGCCTGGCAGGCTTTTTCAATAGCCGCCATTCTTTCCGGCTTCATTCTACCTACTTCCGTGTTGGCACGCGCAGCAGCAAGCTTTACGATGGCATAAGCCTTTACATAGTCAGGGTAGAAATTTGTCTTAACACCGCTGATCGGAAAATTCTCCAATGCCCGGAGTGTTTGCACTCCGTAATAGGCATCAAAAGGAATTTGTTTCTCACCCAGCAAGTCTTTTTCTGTACGGAATTTTGGTTCCTGCACTGTAGCGGCTTTTTTTTGTGCTTCTACATACTGAAAGCTAAGGAGCATCAGTATCAGCAAAAATTGAATTGAATTATACTTCTTCATATTGATTTACTTTTTTAGTTTGAATTACGCCCGGATAATGAATCCGGGCGTAATTGAATTCAGTACTTCCATCAGTAATTAATACGTGAAGAAAACTTCCTGAAGTTGTTTTTTATCTTTTGTTCTTGTCAGGGCAAGCATTAATAGTACTCTGGCTTTCTGAGCAGTAAGATCATCTGAAACAATAGTGCCTAGCTCGTCATCGTTGATTTCATCATGAAGCACTACTCTACCTGATGGAGCACGGCTGGCACGGCAAATAATAATACCTGCCTTCACAGCAAGTTTCACCGCTTCCATGTACGCTTTGTTGAAGTTGCCATTTCCCACACCGGCAATGACAATACCATCCACTTTTTTACTAATCAGAAAATCAATCTGATCAGCAGGGGCATCGGCATACATGTAAACAATATCCACACGTGGTAATTTTGTGTCGGCTGTTAGCACGATTGGTTTGGGGGGATTCACTTCACGAACAGCGGTAGAATAATATTCTACACGGCCATCATAAGCCTGACCAACAGGACCGGTATTGGGAGATCCAAAAGCATCTGTTTTGGTAGTACTCATCTTCATTACTTCGCGTGCATCGTAAATGCCTTCATTAAAGCTCACCAATACACCTCTTCCTTTTGTATCAGGATGAATGGCTACAGTAATGGCATCGTACAAATTTTTTGGACCGTCTGCACTGATGGCGGTTGCCGGACGCATAGAGCCAGTTAATACAACAGGTTTGTCGGAAGGAATAACCAGATCAAGAAAGTAAGCAGTTTCTTCCTGCGTGTCGGTACCGTGCGTTACCACAATGGCATCCGCTTCGTTTTTTGCAAAAATTTCGTTGGCACGGATGGCCAGTTTTTTCCAGATCTCAATGGTCATATCCTGGCTGCCCACCGATGCAATTTGCTCACCGGAGATGGTGGCAATTTTCTTTACGGAAGGGATGGTACCGATCAGATCGTCAATCGGAATTTTTCCTGCTGTATAACCGGCCCGGTCTGCCGAAGCTCCTGCACCGGCTATAGTACCGCCTGTTGCTAAGATGATTACCCGTGGTAATTTAGTCTGTGCCTGTGCCTGCACTTGTACCGTCAGGATCAGAAGTATTAGAATAGAAAGTAGCTTTTTCATGGTTTTGTTATTTAGTCTTTGTTGATTGTTAAAGTTTATTTTAAAGTGTTACAACAATATTGATTGTAGTAGTAAACCAGCCAATACCGATGCTGTGGTGGTGACCAGACCTGGTAGCATAAAACTGTGATTCAAAACATATTTACCGATTCGGGTTGTCCCGGTTCGGTCAAATTGAATAGCGGTTAGTAGCGTTGGATATCCGGGAATAAAGAAGTGTCCATTACAGGCAGGGAAAATTCCAATCAGGTAAGCGGGTGGAATACCCAATGACAAACCCAATGGCATCAATGCTTTGGCGGTAGAGGCCTGGCTATACAGCAACATACTCAGCAGGAAGAGCGCAATGGCAAATGACCACGGGTATGATGACACAAGGTCGCCTAATGTTTTTTGAATTAATTCGAAATTGTTGTTCATAAAGGTGCTACTCATCCACACCACACCAAACACAGCGATCGTAGCTTGTCCACCGGAAATAAACAAACTTGCTTTCGTAACTTTTGCTGCTGTGGTATTAGCGAACAAAACAATAAGGCCGGTAGCGGCCAGCATGATCATCATGATCATCGAAGGCATCAGCACATGGCCGGCTTCATTCACGGCAAAGCCCGGAGAAAATCCAGGTTTGTTTCCAAACTCAGGTAGCAATTGTGGAAAGGAACCTAACACCACTACCGCTACCACAGCTAATCCAAATATGATGACTGATTTGATCGCACCAGGTGCCAATACAAATTCTGCTTTCTTATCCGTGCCCTCCAGGTTGGCGGCAAAGGTTGGATCCTTCATGCGTTCCTGAAATTCAGGGTCTTCGTTTAACTCTTTTCCGCGTTTCCATACAAATAAAATCCCGACAATCACACCGATAAGCGTGGAAGGTATTGCAACCATTAAAATATCAGCCAGCTTAACACCTTGCACACCCAAAACGGTAAGCAACGCAGCAGCAGCAGCAGACACCGGGCTAGCCGTAATCGCCATATGTGCGGCAGTTACACTCATGCTCATGGCGCGCTCAGGACGAATACGATTTTTAATTGCCACCTCAGCGATGATTGGCATAATAG
>JBEBJH010000159.1:0-11776 GCA_040079965.1 Cyclobacteriaceae bacterium | reverse complement strand
GATAGGGGCAGTCCCTACCATTGAATTATAATTCTCATTACCTGCAAATGTGGCGGTAGCCAGATAGGTTCCCGCATTATCAGGAGCTACTTCAGTCACAACATACTCAGTATCTCCAGTTCCTGCATAGGTAATAGTTACCGCAGGAAGCAGGAGGTCCTCCACGCCCAACACACCATACGTTAAGCTGGTAGCTGCCTTGGCTGTTCCATCATATTCAAAGATACCTCCAGTCAAACTAATCGTAGGGTTTGCCTTATTTACTAAAAGTCCGCCCAACGTCATCGTCTCAATGGGTTCTATAACATAATTTGAAGGGGGGAGTAAATTGACCTGAGGAACAATACTGTAGGTACCCGCTGGAATGATTCCAGCACTTTCATACTCCTGATTTTCCTTTTTAAGAGTGTACGTAATTGACTGCACTACCGAAGCCTGGTTCTCTGCAACCGTCACTTTCTCAGGATTGCCCTCTTCAAAGAACTCGGTAGAGAAGGCAAACCCTTCGAATACGGATGAATACTCAGGAGCAGGATCTCCATACGTTATTTCAGCAGGAGTAGCGGATGTGGTAACGGTAAGGGTTGCTGGAGTAATTTCCAATGCACCTGGTTCATACGATACTACATAGTTACCGGATAAGAATGTTCCCGGTACAACCACATGGGGTGCACCTTCAGGAGTTACGCCAGTTCCGCTAACTAAGTTGATAGAGTAAAACTCCAGAATATAGTCTTCGTCATCGTCAATGTCTTCTCCAAAGTCGTAATAGTCTTTGCCATTGGCTTCCACTTCTTCGGCAGGCTCAAGATCTTTCTCACCAAAAATGGTCAACACATTATTGAGTTCAGGGGCATCAGCAGGTGGACCTTCTGTACCATTGATCAGAGTCCTGCCATTGATCAGGGTTCTACCATTGATTAAGGTTCTGCCGTTGATCAGGGTGCGTCCGTTAATGAGAGTTCTTCCATTAATAAGTGTTCTTCCATTAATGAGTGTACGGCCGTTGATCAGGGTTCTTCCATTTAATTCCGGATTGATTAATATCTGATCAAGTTCATCTACCGGAGTTCCTTTATAATTCTCAAACGAGTTCATCGGAACATCAAATACAGAATTGATTAAGGTTCTGCCATTGATCAAGGTCCTTCCATTAATCAGCGTACGGCCGTTGATCAGGGTTCTACCGCTAACCATAAAACTTAGGTTGGTAGCATCCGAATTGATCAGCGTTCGGCCATTGAATTCCTGGGTGTCAAAGATGGCAAGGGGGAGAGCATCATCTCCTGCTAACTTTGCTTTCTCAAGATCCTCGCGATACTCGCTTTGAATTGAGTTTTTGAGTGCATTTACATCCTGTATGGTGGACGCATAAGTTTCCGGGATGATGATGTCATAACTAATTTCATCACTGATCGATTGCCCATACTCCAAAATAAGATCGTTTGGTTTAATGGTAATGGGCAGTGGTTCAACCTTAATGGACCCGGTTCCATAATCACCAAACGTGTCATCACGTCCATCATAGATCAAGGTTCCATTTGTCTGCACGATACCAACATAATCGTAAAGTTCACGGAATGCCACATGGGTTTGAGTGTGGAATGGATTAATGACATAGCTATTAGCTACGGGTGCAAGGGCACCACCAAAATCGGATATAGTACTGGTAAATTGTAAGGGGATCAATGTTGAATTCAGTGGATTTACGGTTAGCCCTACTTCTTCGAGACTAAGTTCAGAGTTTTGCCAGGTTTGATTTCCATTTGCGTCATCCGCAAGCTGCAATACCGTGGCACCGAAGGGTTCAACTAGTTGACCAAACTTCTTTGTAATACTATTTGCTTTAATGGCAATTTTTTGTTTTGGAATATTTAATAATGGAAGCGGATCTGTTGTGCGACCTTGTCCATCATTTGCTTCAGCAAACGATGGGTTGCTAACCTGTACAGGAGGGTTTCCTTCAAAGGGCGGAATGGTAACCTCAAGATTTGTGGTCACAGGATTATAATCTGCATCTACTTCTACACCTCGTAAAAACACTTTCGAATCATAGTAGAAGTTTGTTCCTTCAATTACGAGCGTAAATTCCTGTACACCCGCATCTGCATCGTCTGGAATAAGTAATCTTGTAATTTTAGGTTTAGGAGCTGCCAGCGTAAGCAATGCGGCATCACTGCGAACGAGTCCAAAACCAGAATTAATATCAAAGCCAGTACCATGCAAGTCTTCTGCAGTGCTCTGAAGTATTTTTCTAATATCTATAGGTGAATTTCCGGCAAGCCAACTTGTTCCATCCTTATGCGTAGGGGTTGTGGTTGGATAATATTTTGTTCTTGCTTGCATGATCAGAGCAGCAACAGCCGCTGCATGGGGTGCAGCTGCCGATGTGCCAAAGAAATTTGGCTTGTCATCGGGCTCTATATCTGTTCCATTTAGAAAAACTGTAGTGTTTACGCCATTGGGTGCAACGAAATCAGGCTTACCTAATAATTCTTCCGTTGGCAAAGTTCCCCTTGACGAAAAAGTAGCCACGGTGTTTGGTACAGTGCCAGGAGGTACGGGTGTATAATTGTATTCAGCAGTGTTGCTATACAAGATAGCACCTACGGTCATGGCTCCGGTGGCATTGGCCTGGCCCACAATGGTTGAGCCTCCAGTGAAGTATTCATTCACCGTGAGGTTATCGCCCCGGAAGATCACGTACTTGAATGTTACGTTCTCATTTCCATGGGCTCGGGCAATGATGATATCCGTATTAATCGTTGTGTTGGCCGGAACCGAGAAGGAAAGAATTTCAATGGGATCGCCACCAATGTTATTTCGGTTAAATCCAAAAAGCGCTGCATCCTGAAAGTCGGCCAGATAAATATCAAGGTCGTTTTCGGAGCCGGATAGTATCTGTCCCAATGATCCAATAGAGTAAACCGGATCATCCCATTGGAGCACAATCGTGTAAGTTGTTGCAGTTGGAGAAGAGGCGATTGTAATGCTTTGTCGGCTATCTCCGCCACCAAAATTGTGTACTTGTTGACCAGGCAGATTAGTCGGTCCATCTACGGGGTTGAAATCTGACTCATAGGATTTGCTTCCAAAGTTACCAGCTGCAGTAAAGTAGGAAACACCAAGCTGGGCGACAGCATTGACGGCCTGGGCAACTCGTCCATCGGTATAAAAAGGTTCGGTGATATACGTAATGTCGTCAACGATGATGTCGCAATTCGAATTCTGTTTTAAATCGCGGATTCCCTTTGCAAAATCTCCGGCTGTAATAAATCCTGTGCGGAAGAATAACTCTGAAGCCGGAGCAACATCATGTATAATTTGCAGCATGGCCCGGCCTTCGTCAGAACCTTGTCCATAGCGCGAGGGAAGATCTTTGATAACCGTAACCGCGGGCAATTCACCACTGGCGATATCAAGTGCCGCAGGATTATTATCAAGTGTGTTGTAACTATCTGATAAGACACCAATTTTTATTCCCTGACCATCGAGATCATATCCAAGCCGGGCCAGATTTGATCGCATGACCCGATCGCCCTGGGTTGTGGTCACGTTTCCTACCGGTGGAATAGCGGGTCGTACAAATTTGATAAGTTCAGTATAACCGTTTAATTCATCCAGGTTTTCAACCGGTATAAATCCAGAGATCACAAGAGAGTTTGTGAGTTCACTGATGTCTTCATCTGTCTCAAAACCAAGATTATTAAGAATTACCTGAAGTTCGGATTGCTGGGATGCAGTTAATTGGGAGAAAACGACAATCTCAACCAATACCATATTTCCACTGATATAGAATAGTTCATTTGTGTTTACTTGTCCGCCCTGAGCAACAATATTATTCAACATGGTTAACTCAGACCCAATTATATTGTCGGATTTTCCAGTCTCTGGTGCGCATACACCAAACGTCTGACGATCATTAACGGTGATTGAGAATGTGGTGGTGCTCGAGCAATTGGTGGCTGCTATGGTTGCAGATGCAGTAATGATTTCTCCATGGGTTGCTACATACGTAGCCGGATTTGATATAAGGCCATTAGTTGAACTGCTAAAGGAAAGTGTTCCGTTATCAACTGCTACATATTGAGTGAGGTCCACGATGGATGTATTTCCTCCCGCAGCGGTACTACACGCAACAACATCGTTAGCTGTCAAAACAGGGAGGGGATTAACAGTAACAACCACTGCATCGCTAGCTGAACAAGTTGATCCATTTAAACTTGTAGCCGTGACTGAGTAGGTGGTAGTGGTTTCCGGGGTTACAGAAATGGACTGAGTAGTTTCGCCATTACTCCAGAGATAAGAATAGGGACCTGCTCCACCCGTAACGGCAGCCGTTAACGTGGCAGTATTTGAATCTGCACAAACATTGAGATCAGCTCCAGCATTAACAATAATGGGCGTGTTGTTTAGAGTAACCAAAGCAACATCTGTTGCTGAGCAACTTCCTGAAGTTACAGTTAATGTATAAGTTCCAGCAGTGCTTACTATAGGGGTAGAAGTATTGCCACCCGAAACGATAGTTCCACCATTGCTCCCAACCCAGTTGTAGGTTACGCCTGAAGAAGCTGAAGATCCATTGAGTTGTACGGTGGTTGCTGAACAGGTAATAACTTTATCGGGCCCGGCATTTGCATTAGGAGTTGTACAGGTTTGAAAGGGGGCATAAATAACGGTAACTCCACTTTGAATATTTACCTGAGTGCCGCTCCAAAGGGCTCCTGTTACATCCGTATTACCAGTTCCTGAACCTACATTGATAGCCGCAAAGGGAGCCCACACGGTACCTACCCATTTGGATTTCGAACCACTTGATCCATTAGCAATATCAAAAGCATACTTTGAATAACCCAGGCCAGAACCATGCACCTCGGTAAAGATCCGTGAAGCACTTCCACCATTTATAATGGTAACACTGAGTTTGCTCAGTTTTACATTGTTGTGAACGTAGATAAGAATTGTTCCGGTTGGATTGTTCTCAAAATCAAATACAAAACTGTTGCTGTTCGTATTTTCAATTTTGTCAAGTATATAAACCCCCGTGCCTTTAAAAGTTAAAGTCTTGCTTCCTGGCAGCTTAATATCATCATAACCACCCGGTGTTATAGTTCTGGTGGTGTTTATATCTGCCATCTGCGGATAGGGTGGGAATGGAGTAACAGGTGGCAAGGAAGGAAATACAGGAAGAGTAGGAGTTCCCACAATATTTCCACCTGCAGGAGTTGGGCCCCAGTAGGTTGTGCCTGATGGATGAGTAACTTTTCCAGAAACGGTTCCACCACTCACAATTATTTTGCCATTTACATCGATGTTGCCAACCAAATTTGCATTGGAGCCAACCGAAAGAATGGTTCCGGTTTTGAAGGGTACGTTGGAGGCTGCAATCTTGCCGGTTACGGTATTGCTATTCGCAAGCGTTATGGTTCCTTTACTGAAAACGTTTCCTGTTATACTTACCGTGCCTGTAGTCTTAACCAGGTTAAAACTTCCAATTGTACCTCCATTTACATTGGAGGAACTTCCAAGTTGCACTGCATAACCAGGGCTCCCACAAGATGAAGTTCCTGCACCGCCCGCACCCGAGAACAACACAAAATCCGACATCTGAAGTTGCTGTGTCTGCTGACCATTGGAAAGAATTGGGATAAAGAGGAGTAGCAAGACTAGTTTGTGAAAATTGAAATCTTCACTGAGCCAACTAGAGATTACCTTTTTCATAGGGTCTGAGGGGTTATTTTAGGTCTGTTTACACTATAAACTGGTAAATGCAGTCTGTTCCAATGTAAGTTTAGTGTAATATAGAAATAAATATAGATACAAGTAGTAAAGTAACTGCCTGGCGATACAATTGTTAGTTTGCCTGATTTTTTGACTAAAAATAGGTTAGATTCACATAATGGGAAGAAACATGAATACACGTATGAATTCGGGCTTTCGGGGTTTGGTTCTGATTTTTATCTCATTTCCCTTCATTTTAAATGCCCAATCAGACCGCCTGTTTGATGTGGATGACATCCTTGAGCTTACAATTTCGGGGGATATTGGGGGGCTTATGAAGGATCGGGGAAACGACCCTCAATATCATTCCCTCACGCTTTCCTATAAAAATGCAGATAGTCCGGTATCAATTCCGGTTAAGATTAAGGCCCGGGGACATTTTCGAAAAGCCAAGGAGAACTGTACCTACCCACCCTTGTTACTAAACTTCTCCAGGGATAGTACCCAAAACTCAGTTTTTGAGGGCCAGGACAAATTGAAATTGGTAACCCCTTG
Organism: Cyclobacteriaceae bacterium; assembly: GCA_040079965.1. GTDB lineage: Bacteria > Bacteroidota > Bacteroidia > Cytophagales > Cyclobacteriaceae > ELB16-189. The sequence continues at coordinate 5,500 of JBEBJH010000159.1, read as the reverse complement.
CCGGGGCGACAAGTATGTGGTGCGCGAATACCTTGTGTATAAATTGTATAATCAAATAACCCCAAGGAGTTTCAAGGTGCGGTTAGTCAAAGTGACTTACAATGATTCAGGTTCCAAATCAAAAAAAATTGAGCCCCTCTATGGTATGCTCATTGAGGATGAGGATCAAATGGCAAAAAGAAATAATACCATTTCGGTAGTTGGAAAATTGGTACGCCCTGAGCAAACTCAGAAGGAGGATTTTTTGAATTTGGCCGTGTTTGAATATATGATCGGCAATACGGATTGGTCAGTGCAGTATCTTCAGAATGTAAAACTTATCGCCACGGATTCATTAGCTATTCCCTCAACAGTTCCTTATGATTTTGACCATGCTGGCATTGTGGACGCACCCTATGCCTTGCCCGCTGCAGAGTTACAGATGACTTCCACCCGCGAGAGACGCTACCGCGGCTACTGCATTCGGGATATGAATCAGTTTACCGATGTGATCGGGCAGTTTAATCAGCGAAAAGATGATTTCTATAATGTGTACACCAGTAGTAAGATCCTGGAAGAAAACTATCTGAAATCAACGATTAAATTTCTGGATGATTTCTATAAAACCATCAATGATCCTAAACGGCTTAAGAATGAATTTCAATACCCATGCAATCCTGATGGTACGGGGAATGTAGTTATACAGGGGTTGAAGAAGAACTAGTATGTAGTGTATTTAATAGCTGGCACTGGCAAACATACACATTATAAACAACGATTCCAGTCCAGTCTTATAGGGGTTAGTACAACCCCACCGTTGATTATATGCATTGTGCATGTTGCACAACTACTTTATAAATATAAGAATGAAATTTATCTTTGGTCATGCAAGGACGAAAATCATTCGAAGAGAAGCTCTTCACCAATTTCCAGCTATCTGATCGGGTACCAAAAGATAATTTCTACAGAGCAATAAAAGAAACGTTAGACCTGCGCTTTCTACGCAAAACCACCGCTCACTACTATGGCATCTAAGGTCAGGAAAGTATTGACCCCATTGTGTTCATCAAACTGATATTGGTGTTAAGATTTTTGTCCCGCCTACGCTCGTCAATGGAGATAAGCTGCTTCAGTTATCCAATGAAAACGTCTTTTCATCAACCTGAAGTTTTTTATATCAAGTGGTTTTCGTTTGGCGGTTATGAAAATAGAATCGTTTTTGATCATTCCTTTTAGCTTTAGTGTAGTTGAATCAGGGAATTCGAAACGCAGGCTGCTTTCTATTTGTCGTGCAATGAGTATCGAATCCATTTTGGGATAAATATCGATGCCTTGTTCATTATATATTTCTTGCATTTTGGTATATAAATCCTTTTGATCTCCAGACACTATTATTTCTTTTTTATTAAGGGATACATATAGAAATGCAATACTATCACCACTTAAACGCGCAGCCTCAACCATTTTATCCCCAATGACAACTTGTTTCCACCTCAATGGATTATCAATTGATAAAGTATCTTTATTTGTAACAAATGTATCGACATCATAAACCCCAGATATTTTGGACTTAGACTTGCCCCTTTCTTCAGAGTTTTTCTTATAACCAAAATAGTCCTTAACCGGAAAGACTATGAAATAACCTATCGCTAAACCTTTCAACACAGTTTTTGAAATGTTCATCCATCGTTTTTTGAATACAGGTGCTTTGATAACCGGAAGTGAAATGGCTTGACCTGTAAAGAAAAACCTTATTAATCTCTTTAAATCTTTAAGTAATAGAAAAAAGGCCATCAGAAACAAAGCCGTTGGATACATTTTAGCGTGAACATCATAATTGTAGTTTACTGCTATCACGTTGGCAAGGGTCGCCAATGTAAGCAATGCGCCAAATGTCGTTGTTCTGCGGAACAGAAGGAGCAAGGCAGCGCATTCGGCTATACCCATAAAAATGTTGTATCCATAAGAATATCCAAAAAAAGCCCAAGCCAAACTCATGGGTGACATATCTCCCAACGGTTCAGTCAATGTATAATAACCAAGGTCAGGAAATTGCATTTTGAAGAATTTCTCCAGCGCAAAAACGAATAGTGTGAATGCCAAATAGTAACGGACGATAACTGTTAGCCAATAATAAAGCGTTTGGTAGTTTGTTCTTTTTCTGTCCAATACACTCCAAATAATTGTGCCCAATACGCCAACTATTGCCATAATGAAATAAAGCAAATAGATATAAGCTCTATCGTTGTGCTGCCCATCGTAGGGTGATATGATAGTATATGGAATGTGAAAAAGATTTTTCCCTGTCCAGGAAATGACAATATCTAAAAATTCTGCGAGGTGTCCTTCATAATAGATATAGGACAAAATAGAATTAACAGACCAGTCCAGTAAAACGATAAACAGGATAAAAAAAATATAAACAAAACGGAATGCAGATTTTTGGTAAACGTTCCAACGCGAGGTTTGTGATAAATTTTCCATGTTCAGGAGCTTGTATACTAAGAAGTCACTAGTTACTTAAAGTTTGTTCACTTGTTCCTTGCTATCCACGAAGCTGACCCAATTGCTTGCAACGTTGGTGGATAAGCAGTGGCGGGAGTTCGAAGCGCGTCACTGTCCCACGACACCAAACGTACTTTGAAAAACTAAACTACAAATTTACACTGAACCCCAAGCTGGCATAAACATTTTTGTTATGCACAGGTGCCGTCTAGTATGCTTGAATTAAAACGTCAGTCGGAATATTTAGCTTTTCATGAAGTTGTCTAATCATGTCCAACGATAGCTTTCTCTTTCCACTCAATATTTCACTAGCTCTACTTTTTAGTCCAACAACTTTTGCCAAATCTGTCTGAGTATATCCAAGTTGCTCCATTCGGAATTTAATGGCTTCAATAGGATCAGGTAAGTCGATTGGGAAATGTTCATTCTCATATTGGTCGATCAATATTCCTAATATCTCAAGTTCGTCTCCTTGTGAAGTCCCCTTTTTTGCATCAAAAATTACTTCAAGTCTGTCCAATGCTTGTTGGTAGTCCTTTTTAGTCTTTATTGGCTTTAAGTTCATAGTCATCAAATTTTAGTCGCGTCAACCTTATCGTATTCCTTGTGAGTCCCCACAAATCGTATCCACATCATTTGGTAGTGAAAATTAATCTTAACAATTAGTCGGTAGTTATTTCCCTTTATATTGAAAACGACTCTATTGTCACCGATAATACTTGCAGAAGGATACTCCTTCTTTATTTCATTAGCATTTTTCCACTCACTCTTTTCAGCTTCTCGATACCAGGATTTGAGTTGTTGTTCACAGTCCGAATGTTTTGTCCAAAACTCTCGGATAACCTTCTTAGCAATTACTCTCAAGGTTTAATATTTTGTCAAAGGTAAACAAAAGTTCCCGTATTGGGAAGTGTTTTTCTAGTAATCTTTTGTCGATTTTTTGGTCGTCCACAGGCATGACCGCCAACGCTAGTCTATAAAACGTATGCGTTTAAAATACCTACATTCTTGTCCCACGTTGCTGAATAAATTTAAATGCACAAACGTTAAGAACCTACAATACAGCATATGTTTTATAGACATTGTTGGCAGTAGTAGGGCTTAGTCCTCACTTTATTCGTAGTCCTAATTTTTTATTCTCCGTCAAATTCATGTTTCATCTAATCAAACAGAAAATACTTCCAATGTTCGTGTCCTGTATCACCTGATGCATACCATCCTTGACTTGCCTCTTCTTGCTCGGTTGGAAGAAGCCAAGCCGTGTGACTATATATGCTATTTTCGTCCAACGGATTATATACGACCCACTCCCTTGTCCCAAAGCGGTCAAGAAGAAACCTTGGTTGTTCAAAGGAAAGATTATATCCTTTCTTATGTGGTGCATACAAATATTTTTCAACTCCAACTATATCAGGATAATAGTCCTTGTTCTGTGCTTGAAGTGTCAAAGGGTACGCACCACGTTGTCTTTGGTATTCTTCAATGTCGCGGATAAATCTGTTGGCATTTTCAATAGCATGATTCCTGCTCAGTTGTGTAAGTGGCTTCGCAAGTGTCAATTGCAAAAGCAGAGTAACAGTCGGCAGATAAATCAAATATAAAGGTTGAAAGTAGAATTTGTTTGATGGTTGCACTTTAAACTGTTTTGCTTTGGGTAACAAAATGGCAACTATAAATGTCCAGAGCAAAATTACAAGTAAGCCAAATGCTTTTCCAACACTTAAAGTGGCAAAAAGAGCAATAAGTAAGATTATGAAAGTGCTTATAATGATAGAAGTAATAGCAAATCCGAATCGGTATTTTGGCATCGTCAGCCATAAGATTCCAACGGGAACTAACGATAATCCTACGAGACCGAATACTTGTATCATCGTTGAAATTGGTATAGCTAATCTGTCATAATCTCCTGTCAAAAAGGGATATGAAACTCCCAGTGCCAATAATACTGTCAGGAATGCCATGAATGCTATGTGTCCAATTAAGTCAAATTTTGATACTCTCATTTCGTGGTAATTGTCTGTCCGACTTTTTAATTTTTAAGTCCCTGTTTTCTTGAAGTCGCCAACTAGTCTGCGTGGTAAATCTTTGTTAGTAGAGTGTCACCCGTTAGATGACCAAATTGTCCCGGCCGTATTACTGCCAACCCTTATTGGATACAGGTAAGATAGGGGGGTAAACCATTTAATCCAATGCTAAAACCGGCTTTTTCGTAAAATTCAACTCTTACCCTCCGGTTTGAGTTGCCTATGAAGAAGGTGATAACTCTCTGGCCTGAATACAAGACTCACCTCGGCAAGGCTGGGAGTCTGTACATGGCATGTTCGGAGCTAAAAAGAAGGTACCCACCGGGGCAACACAGTTTGCTTAATAGACTCTCAAAACTAGACACCGGATCAATCTATACTACGCGTCCGAACAATCTATACAGAGCGTCCGAACAATCTATACTACGCGTCCGAGCAATCTATACAGAGCATCCGAACAATCTATACTAAGCATCCGAACAATCTATACTAAGCGTCCGAACAATCTATACTACGCGTCCGAACAATCTATACAGAGCATCCGAACAATCTATACAGAGCGTCCGAGCAATCTATACAGAGCATCCGAACAAACTATACAGAGCATCCGAACAATCTATACTACGCGTCCGAGCAATCTATACAGAGCGTCCGAACAATCTATACTAAGCATCCGAACAATTTATACAGAGCGTCCGAACAACCTATAAAGGATTGTCAATGGATTTTCCTCTAATGAAAATTTAATTTTTAGATTTTGATAAACAAGTGCATTCAAACGTGCCAATGCCTTTCTGGTTGCCCTTAAATCGAAAAATATATATTTACAAAATCGCCATCAAAAATGAAACAGGCTATCAGGGTCTTCGTTGCAAGCATTATAACATAAACTTTATGTCTCATGTTAAAAATGTGGAAGCGTTCACCCGGGTGGTGGACTTCTGCACCGGGTTCGGAGGTAATTATAACCCTGGTCGCCCAACCCTCCAGAT
>JBEBJH010000005.1:0-52167 GCA_040079965.1 Cyclobacteriaceae bacterium | reverse complement strand
ACAATGCCCGTATTTCGGTAGGTGCTCAAAATTGCAGCGAGCATGATTGGGGGGCCTATACAGGCGAGACTTCAGCCGCCATGTTGAAATCGATGGGCCTTCCTTATGTGATCATTGGCCATAGCGAACGCAGACAATATTTTGGTGAAGACGGAAAATTGCTTGCTACAAAAGTAGACAAAGCATTGGCGCAAGGATTAACACCAATCTTCTGTTGTGGCGAGCCGCTGGAAATCCGTGAGAAGGGTACCCATGAGCAATTGGTAAAGCAACAAGTGGAGGCCAGTCTTTTTCATTTAAGTGCGGAAGTTTTACAAAAAGTTGTGATTGCATACGAGCCTGTTTGGGCTATTGGTACGGGCAAAACTGCTACTTCGCAACAAGCACAGGATATGCATGCTGTGATTCGTAAACATCTTGCTTCTAAATACGGAGCTATTGCTGAAAATATTTCTATTCTGTACGGAGGTAGCGTAAAGGCTGACAACGCGAAAGAACTTTTCGCTTGCGCGGATGTGGATGGAGGTTTGGTGGGCGGAGCTTCTTTAAAGAGCCGGGAGTTTGTAGAAATTGTAAAAGCAATTTGAAAACTTGAGGATTTACATTTTCAAATCATCAAATCAAATTATCCTTCAAATTAAAGGCATGTATTCAACCCGTCTTCAGGTAGTATGCGATCCGGAGTTTTCTGAGATTCTGATGGCCGAAATTGCGGAGGCTGGGTTTGACACATTCATGGAAACCGAAAAGGGATTTGAGGCTTATGTGGAGGGCGACAACTTTGATAGAGAGTTGCTTAGCCAGTTGCAGGAAAAATATAAGCACGTAAATCCATTGCTCTTTTTTCAGGATCAGATTCAAAAGCAAAACTGGAATGAGGAGTGGGAAAAAAATGTCGATCCTATTTTTGTAGATGACAAATGCCTGGTGCGCGCGGCCTTTCATAAAATTGAAAAAAAATATCCTTACGAGATTATCATCACACCAAAGATGTCGTTTGGCACGGGCCACCATCAAACCACACACTTGATGATCAGTCGCCAGATGAAGATGAATCACAAGGGCAAGCGTGTGATGGATGCCGGGTGCGGCACGGCCATTTTATCAATCATGGCATCCAAACTTGGAGCCAGCGAAGTCGAAGCCTTTGATATTGATGAGTGGAGCGTAATTAATGGTGTTGAAAATGTCGAGAACAACGGCTGCACTAATATTCACATTCAGCAAGGAAAAATTGATGAAGTGAAGTTGACAGGAAAGTTTGACATTATTCTGGCCAACATTAATAAGAACATTCTCTTACTCGAAATGCATCATTATGCCACTTATCTTGAAAAAGGCGGGCTTCTTTTGCTGAGTGGATTTTATACGCACGATATTGAAGACCTGAAAAGGGAAGCTTCCAAGTATCACTTGACGGAAATAGCCCATGATGGGCGCGAAACCTGGGCCTGTTTGTTGCTCCAGGCCTGAGGGCTGCAGCATTAAAGTCTTAATGGATACTGTTCATACAATTTGTCATTGTCTTTCGTTTTTCTGAACGAACTCATAGGATTAGCACATTCGCCATTTATTTACGAATTTCAAGGTTTTTGGCCCCGTGAAGCAGGTTTTTACCTACATTATTGCTGTTCTCTTATCAACGGTTGGAGCTTTTGCTCAAACAGGCGACACCCATCAGTATAGTTTTCAGGATAGTGTACGGTTGGTTTTGGAGAATACGAAGGCTAATGATGCTATCACGGTAGGCACTGCATTTAACACAGCGTGGGGATCCTTAGGCCCTGATCAGCAACAACAAATTCGCAGCCAGGCAAGGCTGATGAAAAAAAAGGGATACAAGCTTCGGCCTCATCTGGTCAATTATTATGGAGCCATTGCCTCAGCGGTAACCATTGAAAGCGCAGATCCTTCTAAGCTTACCGGCTATTTAGCAGTTGCCAGAAAAGTGATTGAAAAAGAAAACATCAATCAGGCTAATTTATTTTTTCAGCAGAGCCGGGATTTTTTTGAGTATCATGCCCTGCATTTTGAAAAAGCATTTAACCTGCGGGTATTGGATGATAATTATCAGTTCGATTATCTCGAACCAGTAATTATTCCGGATACTGTACAAACCGTTTATACAGAGCAACCGGTTGACACCACTTCTTACAATGCCCCTATGTGGCAGCAGCCGATTGTGCAACCGGAATTGTTTGGGCCCGTAATTAAGTTTGATAAACTCTCGCTGAATTTTATTACACCCTACGATTCAGTTTTTCTTCAAAACACAACCGGTACATTTTCCCTTCGCGATAAACTTTTTGTTGGAGAAGGCGGTCGCTTTGATTGGTCGGCAGCAGGATTGCCTCCGGATTCGGTTTATTATGATCTGAACAAGTATACTTTCAAGACCACTCAACCTTACCTAAAAGCAGAGCAGGGCAAGCTCAGATACATAGGCAAGGTGGCCGTTCTTGTTCCCGGTATTTTTGAATTCAGAAGCATTAATCACAAAACTCCAGCAGCATCCACCTATCCTCGTTTTAAATCTTATGAATCAAATATTAATCTGTTGGGCCTGGGCTCTGATAAATTAAAGTACACAGGTGGGTTTGGATTGCAGGGTAAGGCGATGAACAGCAATTCTGCAGATGGTAGTCTAGCAATGATTGAAATTAGTGGCGATATAGATAAGAAATTCAAAGCCACTGCTGCTTCCTTTGGGTTTAAAGATTCAGTTATTGTTTCCTCCAGAGCTCACATCACCATTTATCAGCAAAATGATTCCATTGTACACCCGGCTATGGAGCTGCGCTACGATTATGTGAATCAGAAACTTGTTCTTAACAAAGAGAAAAGTCAACTCCGCAAAGCACCCTTTTCTTCTTCCTACTTTGATATTGAATTTACCGCTGATCGGATCAATTGGGATTTGAAATCAGACAGCCTCGCAATATTTGTGCAGGGCAGTGGCAAAGTATCGCCTATGGTAATTGAATCAAATGACTTTTATGATCCAGAAGGGTATCGCGAGCTGAGAGGTCAGGGATTTACTTTTCATCCGTTGGCTTTGGTGGTGAACCATGCCAATGAAACTGGCAGCAAGGATTTCTATGTTTTTGATTTGATGGTTGAAGGAAAGCGGACTTTAGAGCAAGTGAAAATGGCGGCCGACTTTCTTTCGCAGAAAGGCATGATCGATTATGATGCCCGATCTGGAAAAATTCATGTAAAGGATAAGGCTATAAATTTTGTGCAGGCTGTTAAAGGAGTGGCAGACTACGACAATCTTAAAGTCCACTCCCTCACCGACACCATAGCCAACGCGTTGATCAGTTTTTCATCGGGAAGAATGAATGTATATGGCGTGGAGGAATTCAATGTGAGCGATTCGCTCAATGTGGTGATTAAACCTGATAGCAGCCGGATTACATTTTTGCAAAACCGGGATATTAAATTCAATGGAACTATTACCGCAGGTAATTTTGAAATTTCAGGCCGGGAATTTATGCTAAAGTACGACAGCTTTTTCATCAACATGAACCATATCGACTCGATTCGGTTTTATGTTACAGAAAAAAACGGATCGCGCAGAAGAGTGAACAACTCCATGGTCGGGGCAGACTCTACGGCACAGGCAGCGGGCGGCCTGCAGGCATCGGCCAGCAAAACATCGGGTACACTTTTCATTAACCGCCCTGATAATAAATCGGGTAAGATAAAATACTCCAACTACCCGCGCCTGGATGCCACGGCTGGCGGAGTCATATACTTTGATCGCAGCGAAGTGCTGAATGGAGCCTATGATCGCTCCGTATTTTTTGTGGTGCCACCCTTTAAGCTCGATAGTTTAAATGATGCAGATCCGGGCTCCATCAACTTTGAAGGCACGTTCATATCCAGTGGAATGTTCCCGAGTTTCAGGGAGAAGCTACACACCATGCCTGATAAGTCGTTGGGCTTTACTCATACGGTACCTAATTCGGGCTATCAATTATATCAGGGTGATGGTAAATTCTACGGGGGCATGTCGTTGGATAATGCGGGTATTCGTTCGTCAGGAAGAATTGATTATCTCGCGGCCACCGTGGAATCAAAAGATTTTGTTTTCTATCCCGATTCGGTAGTGGGCCGGGGAAGTGTTGGTGAAATTAAGGAAAAGCAATTTGGTGCGGTTTATTTTCCACAAGTTAAGTTGGGAGATTATCAACTGAAGTGGTTGCCGAAGCAGGATAAGATGAATATTAAAAATCTTAAAGAGCCATTTAATCTATATCAAAGTACAGCTACTCTGGATGGTAACCTGATTGTATCAAAGACAGGTGTGGCAGGAGATGGACGATTGAGCACGCGTGGCTCTGAGGTGCGATCCAAGGAATTGAACTTCTCTGCAAAAGAGTTTAGTGGCCGCCATGCGCGATTTGAAGTTAAAACCGGCAACCCGGATAAGCCCGCTTTGGCTGGTAATGATGTGAAACTGAAATTCAATCTTGATCAGAACGTTGCCACCATCAGTCCGGAAACGGAAGGTGAAGCGGCCATCGAATTTCCCTATGCACAATTTAAGACCTCAATTCCCGAAGCGCGATGGGATTTGACAACGCAAAAAATTGTGATGAGCAAAGCGCCCGATGTCCCGCTCGAGAATTCCTACTTCTACACCACACGCAAAGAATTGGATTCGTTGAGTTTCAACGCAGAGAAAGCAGAGTATGACATTAAAACCCAGCAACTAAAGGTGAGCGGTATTCCTTACATCATTGTGGCTGATGCCAAAATCACTCCTGAGAATAATGAAGTGTTGATCCTGGAGAATGCCAAGATTGGCCAATTGAAAAACACAGTCATCGTAATGGATACGTTGAATGGATATCACCGGCTAACGGACGGTGTGGTGGATATTATCTCGCGAAAAGAATTTGCCGGCTATGCGACCTATCAATATGTAAATGCAGTGAACGATACGTTCGCTATTAAGATGACAGATTTCCGCCTGGAGCCCATTACAGAGGAGACCAAAAATAAAAAACAGCGTGAAATCACAGCTGCCATGCAGACCGTGGCTAATGGAGCGGTAACGGAAACAGATAACATTCTTGTGTCGCCCCGCATTTTTTACAAAGGCGACATGACCATGTATGCCACTAAACCCGCCCTTCAATTGCGCGGATTTGTAAAACTGGATCTTAAGAAGATCAAGAATTATAACACATGGCTTCAGTACACGCAAAGCGGAGATGAGAAGGATATTTATCTCAACTTCGACAACTCCATCACCGAGGAAGGTGGGCGCAAGGCCGATGCCGGTCTTCACTTTGCAGATGACAATGACTTATACATCACTTTTGTATTCGACAAGAAAGATCCAAGCGATGAAGATTTCTTCTTGCCGAGTGGCTCTCTCTATTTTGAAAAGGAAAGCAAGGAATTCAGGATAGAAGATCGTCAAAAAGCTGCCGGAGAAAAGCTTTCAGGAAAAGTATTTGCCTATAACGAAGAAAAACAGGAAGTGCGATTTGAAGGTCCTGTTACCTTCTTTCAAGGCAACAAGGATTTTAGTTTGACAGCTTCTGCATTAGGTTCTGGTAACCTGGAGACGAATGATATTAAAATGAATTCATTCGTAATGGTTGATATGAATGTACCTGCTACCGTATATCAATTGATGGCCACCAGCATCATGGATGTAATCAAGAACGAAGGCGTGAAAGAAGAAGGGTTGGGGGATCAGACGGATCTTCTTTATAAGATTGCCGACATTGTGGGCGAGCGTGCAGTAAAAGACTATGAGCAGCGTTCGCTGCAAAGCTATGTTTCACTTGCTTCCGTACCAGGACTATTAAAGCCAATTGTATTGTCAAATACAGATTTGAAATGGTCGCAGGAGAATAAGTCTTTTTACAGTACAGGCTTATTGGGGATTAGCCACATGGGCCGTAATGATATCAACGGAGCTTTTGAAGGATTTATGGAGATTCGTAAAAATGAGGATGGAGCCCCGGTGTTTCACCTCTTTATTAAAGCCTCACCTGATGCCTGGTTTTATTTTGGCATGGAAGACAACCGAATGATGGTGCATTCATCATTGGCAACCATCAATGATCTGGTGGTGAAGAAAACCAACGCCAGCAAAGCCAAGGTAGGTGAACTGGTATTTATCCCTGGCACCGATGAGGAAACACTGGCCTTTATCAATCGCTTCCGGCAAGTTTACTATGGCCTCGAGGCTCCTTATGACCTTACCAGTAGTGGTTCGGCCACTAAGAAAAAGGAAAAGAAGAAGGGCGAAGATGATGATGGATTTTAATTTCTATTCCGTTACAGTCATGCGATAATTGAAATCTGATTAACAGTTTCGATAACGCAACCCATTTCTAGGGTGCAAATCGACCACTAATCACAAATTGCTCCTGAATCAAAACGAGTGGATTATCTTTCGTTAAAATCCATTCAAATGAAAAAGAGTATTGTTTTTGTTTTCTGGGCATTATCATTCTGTGTGTCTGCTCAAAACAATTATTTCTTTCCGGCCAGTGTTACTTTCGATCCGGCTATTCCTTCTCCCGAACAATTTCTTGGCTATCCGGTAGGTGATTGGCATACCCGTCATGATCGGATTGTGTCATACTTTCAGGAGTTGGCACGGGTTTCACCCAAGGCACATTTTCAGATTATTGGCTACACAAACGAACGCAGGCCGCAAGTCGTGCTTACCATCACGAGTCCTGAAAATTATGCACGAATAGAAGATCTCAGGAAAGAGCATTTGAAGTTGGCTGACCCCACTCAATCAGTAACTATTTCCTCCATGCCAGTGATTATCACTCATGGATACAACGTGCATGGCAACGAGCCCAGCAGCAGTGAAGCAGCTATGCTAACTGCCTATTATCTGATAGCAGCACAAGGACCAGAAGCTGAGCGTACACTAAAAGAGGCGGTGATTCATGTTGATCCAAACTATAACCCGGATGGTCGCGACCGCCATAGTAACTGGGCCAATATGCATAAAGGATTTCCTCCGGTATCTGATCCGATGGATCGTGAACATAATGAAGTTTGGCCTGGCGGAAGATTTAATCATTATTGGTTTGACCTCAATCGGGATTGGTTGCCGTTGGCTCATGTAGAGAGTCGTAATCGAATTGAGTTTTTTCATCAGTGGCTTCCCAATGTGTGTACCGATTATCACGAAATGGGAACTAACGCCACTAACTTCTTCGAACCCACCAAGCCTTATGGCTCAGAAAACCCTGTAGTACCACGTGCAAATTATGATCAGTTGAATCCTTTGTTTGCCAAATATTTTGCAAAGGCAATGGATGAAATTGGATCACTGTATTTTTCCAAAGAGAATTTTGACAACTCCTACCCAGGCTATGGATCTACCTATCCTGATATTCATGGCGGACTTGGACTTGTGTTTGAACAAGCCAGTTCGCGTGGCCATGTTCAAAAAAGTTCTACCAAAGAAGTCACATTTGCTTTTACAATCCGCAACCATGTGCGCACCAGTCTTGCCACCGTTAAAGCGGGAGTTGACAACCGCGAGTTGTTATTGAAGCATCAACAGGAATATTTTAAGTCGGCCTTGGATGAAGGAAAGAAATCTGCCATTAAGGCCTATGTATTTGGCGATAGTAAAGACCAGAGCCGGACGAAAGCCTTTGCGGATTTATTGTTAAAGCACCGCATTGAAACGTATGCACTTGCATCGGACCTAACTGTTGGTTCTAATAAATATGAAAAGGGAAAAGCCTTTGTGGTGAATACCGATCAAACTCACTATCGCATGGTTCGCAGTATGTTCGAGAAGGTGACCTCCTTCCACGACAGTGTTTTCTATGATGCTTCTACCTGGACGATGGCCCTCGCTTATGGAATGCCCCACGATGCATTAAGCGCAACTATAAAAGTATCGAAAGGAGAGAAAGTGAAATCCCAGGATTTGCAGACAAGTCCGCCACCCGTAGTAAAAGCAAACTATGCATACCTGATTGAATGGAATGAATACAATGCTTCGCGAGCATTGTATTATCTGCTATCCAGTAAAGTATTTGTGAAAGCTGCGTTTAAACCTTTTACAACAACGGTAAATGGTGCTAAGAAAAATTTTGGCTATGGAACGCTCATGATCCCCGTGGTTGATCAAAACCTCTCCGCTGATGAATTATTTTCCGTAATGAAAGAGGCATCTACTACTTCAGGATTGGAAATTTATTCGGTAAACACAGGTTTTAGCCTGGAAGGTGTTGATCTGGGCAGCGGCAATGTTCGTACGGTACAAACTCCCAAAGTGGTTATGTTGATTGGCGAAGGGGTAGCGGCTACGGATGCCGGTGCGCTCTGGTATCTGCTTGACTCTAAACTTAAGATGCCGATTACGAAAGTAAACACCAGTCAGCTTGGGCAGTTAAAAATCAGCGATTACAATACATTGATCCTTGTTGCAGGCAACTATGGAATCCTGGGCGAAAGTGGAGTGACAAAAATTAAAACCTGGGTGCAGCAAGGTGGCACGCTGATTTTAATGAAGTCTGCAATTAGCTGGGCCATTAACAATAAGCTAATTGAAGAACAATTGCGCAAGGAAGACGATAAGAAGGATGTGAAGAGACTTGATTTTGTAACAGCGGGCGACTATCAGGGCTCGCGGGCTATTGGAGGTTCTATTTATCAGGCCAACTTAGATATCACCCATCCGCTTGGGTTTGGATATACCAATCGCGAGTTGTCAGTATATCGGAATCACTCGGTGTTCATTGAGCCCAGCAAAAATCCTTTCAATACGGTAATCAAGTACAGCACGAAACCTTTGTTAAGTGGCTATGTTCATCCCACAAACCTTGAGAAGATTAAAAATTCTGTTTCCTTACAAGTTAGTAACATAGGCCAGGGCAGGGCCATTTTGTTTGTCGATGATCCGGCTTTCCGCGGCTATTGGAACGGAACCAATAAGTTATTCTTCAATGCATTATTTTTTGGTTCGCATATTAGCGCTGGAGGGTTTGATGGTGCTGGTGAGGAGTGATTCATTCCTCATGTGTAGCTGAAACTTCTGATTCGGGCTTGGGGGCCAATGATTGAAGTAATTTTTTACGATTGCGCTCAACTGATTTTCCATGGATCATCATGATAGGAGTATATATGAAATACGTGAACCCGGCAAACATTCCGGCTAATATGTGGCTGTAGAGTATTATGGCCACCAACACAGAAACTAAGGGGACCACGCCCATTAAGATATTCGATCGGATACTCATGCGGGTGTCAAATTTTTCAACCTCACTAAGTTGAAGGTTCTCTGCCTGTTTAAGGGCATACCGATACATCAGTACTAATACAAAAAATACACTGGCCGCCCCTAACCCATAAATAATCATCAGGTCACTCATGTCTTCATATCGGATAGTTCCTTCAAGCGCTTTTTGCAATCCCTCATGATTTAATAGATAGGCAATTGGTTTTAAGATAAGCCGGGTTAGGAATTTTAGTGGGTAAACATAGAATAGAACGATAATCAAAAATAAGGTGTTCAAAAAAATCACCTTGCTATCCCGCAACCCATACCTAAAGTAAAAAACAAAATGCTCATGCCAGATAAGAATAATCAGAGAAATACAAAGAGCGAATGGAAGCAGGTCAAAAACGAAGAGCTTAATCTGATCAAAATTTACAGGAGGTGAAGTGGAAATGAGAAGTAAGGTGATGGCCAGAGCGAATACGGCATCGCTGAAATTTTCGAGGCGACCAGGTTCCTTTCCGCGAAATCTGAATTCATTGTTTGAATAGTTTTGACTTAATATTTCCCGTATCATATCAATAGGAAGTTACTTCCGGATAGTCGACAAAATTCTTTTTGTAAAACAAGTTCAGAAAAATCATTACGGCACTTCCTTCCGAATCAGTAGGTGGCACGGCAAAGAATTTTTCAATATCAGTGAAGCCACTCAATTTGGTAAAATCTGATTCTGAAACTTTCTTAAAGCCCATCGACCAGTTTTTGAAAAGGCGGTGCGGTGAATTTCCTTCCAGGATGAGGGTCACTTTTTTGTGACGTGGGTCTTTACGAATTTCTTCATACAATTCATTCACGACCTTTTCATTGCCCTCTAATGCCTGAATGAACCGCTCCTTCAAGTACAGCAGCATTCCGGTGATTTCCTTTTTCTTGTTATTGTCCCTGCTCTCGTTAAGAAGGGTCAGTAAATCGGCTTCGTGGAAGGCGTGCATGGCGTGACTAACATATACAAGATGATACATGCTTATAGATTTTAAGATGTAGAGTCCGATTGGTCGGGGTTTATGTTTACCGGATTTTCTATAATTATGCCATTCTTTTTGTTGATAAAGGGTGAAGCCAATTGATGGATGCGAATAGCTTTTTTAGATAGCCAGATGCCCACTACCAGTGACGCAAGTGCTCCAAATACGATACCGGGCACATAGGAAATAAACAGGCAATAATCATACGCTCCATGAAAGAGCGTTGCTACACCTAATGCAACCAAGGAATAGTAAGACTTCTTGTGTTCGAACTTTGCCTTTCCTAAATAATAACCCATCAAGACAGCGAACATAGCATGAGCCGGCACAGCCGTGAACATGCGCATGATAGCCGTTCCAATACCTCCATTAAGTACATACAAAATATTTTCAAACGTGGCGAACCCCATGCCCACCATTACCGAATACACAATGCCATCGAAAGGTTCGTTGAAGTGCTTGTTGTTATATAAAATGCCTCGTATAAAAATGAACTTACTGAATTCTTCCACGAGCGCAACAATCAGAAAAGCGTGCACGGCCTGTTCGCTTAAATTACTTTCGTCAATGGTTACAAATAGTCCAATTACCTGGCTGATGAGCAGCGTGACAAAAATACTCAGCACGCCAAAAAAGAAACTCCGCAAAAGCAAGCCTATGGGCTCACGTTCGTGATGATCTTTGAGATAGATATAGACACCAATGGCAGCGCCAGGCGCAAGAGCAATTGCAAGAAGAATGAGGATATCCATGGTCAGGGATTCGGGTTTTGAGATAAGACCAGCACACCTAACAAGGCAGAAGAGATACCACGAATAAATGCATCACGAAGGCTCACAAAATTCTCACGCTTTCTGATCATTAGAATAATAGCTCCGGCCAGGGCAGTCATTAATACTATACCCCCGATCAACATCATTTCATGATGCCCTTCCAGATGAAGCAAGGTGAAGAGAACGCCCACCAGCAAGACGGAACAACTGATGTAAATCAATTTATGAACTAATGCAGCATAGGCTTCAGGTCCCCCATGAGGAGGTGTATCCATCGGCAAAAATGCCCACAGGAAATAGGCCCCAGACAGTAGTGAAAGGCCAAGCAACAAGAGTTCGCTTGCACCCGTGTAATTCATATAATAAAAGATAATCCCGGCAACTGAAAGTGCTAATGCAGCTTGTTGCAGGTATGGGATATATCGTTTTAAGATTATTTGCACCTTGGTTTAGGGATTCAACATCAAGGTAAAGCAATGATTTTAAAACAACAAAAGGGGATCCATTAAAAAACCCTGTACCAAAATTCTTTCTGTTATTCAGTTGGGCACGAAGTCGCAATCCCTCTGTGCGCTCTCAAAAGGTTGCCGGGTCTGTCCGGGATGACTCTCTAATTCTATAAACTTTTGAAAAAGGACAGAAACCTAATCCTCAATAGCTTCCTCCACTTCATCCAGTTTGTCTTCGGTAAAGGCGCCTGAAGTAGCATACACAATCTTACCACCGGCATCGAGTACAAAAAAGTAAGGGATGTCGCGCTTTTCAAAATCCAGAGCTTCTTTATATGGCTTTAGTTCGCCCTTATAAAACAGAATGTAAGGCAACAGCTGTGGATCAATGTTTTTCAGCGCTTTCTTTTTGGCAGTACCGGTGGCAGCGGCATTCACCCCTGTAAACATGGGTACAAAATATACATTCACATCGTAACCCATGCCGGCCATCAGGCCCGTAGCTTTTTTTACGAACTTATTATACACGGGACTAAACCAGCTATTCAGTTCGTCTTCCGATTTTTTTGAGTAGGCGAGACCGAGCAGCGTGTATTTCCCTTTCGTATCCGTTGGGAGATTTACTTTTTTATCCTCCACGGTTTCGGCTTCCATATCCGGAAACTGTTTGCCGATTACCTGGGCGTTAGTAAGATTAAAGCAAGCCAGTAAAACGAGTGTGACAAGGATTTTTTTCATAGTCATAGTATGTAACGTAGGTTTCTCTTGTATAGTACCTGATGGATGCAAGGATTAAGCCAAAGATAACTTTTGTTTGACTAATCATTTTGAGTTAAACCATTGGACGATCGGATCGATCCATTCCTTATGGCCCTTATAAATAAAGCCATGGCTAAGACCTGTGTTGAGCTTAATTTCCCGATAACTGCCCAAATGCTTTCTGTTTTCAAAAATTTTGAAACAGGTACCATGCGGATCAGAAGCCTCTATGATGGAAAGAAAGGTGCCGTACAATTCTATCTTCTGATAACTCTTATAGGTGTCGGGCCAGCACCCACCCATGATGACATATTTTATTTTCTTACTTTTTAATTTTGCCGAAGCATGAATTGCAATGTTAGCTCCGGCCGAGGCGCCTATCACTAGCAGGTTTTTAGGTTTAACTCCAGCCCGTAGCAATGAATCAACCTGACTGACAATTTTATTTACATAGACAGAGTCATCAATTCCTTCTTTTCGGTTTTCACTGATCACATTAAATCCACGGGTGCGTAGCGAATCAAGAATGTTCAGATATTCATAAGGCCCCCACTCGGGCACAGATTGATTGATAGCATTGTTACCCAATACCGTTACAACACCTCCATGCAGGTAAAACACATAGTTCTCGGACTTATTAATTTCTTTTGGAAGATGTGGGCTGATTGTCTGACCAAGCGTTGCAGAACTTATAAACAGCAGTAGGAATAGTATTTTCAAGCGTTGTGGGGCTTAATCATACTAATTTAAAGAAAGAATATTTAATCAGACTGAATGCTTATCTGATAAAGAAGCAATTCTTCTGGATTATTCGGAAAACAAATACGCTTGTTGAATTTCATTCCGACTTTCTCCAAAAGTTTTATTGAATTCTGGTTGTAAGGAACAGTAATCGCACAAAGCGTTTGCAAGTTCAATGTGTCTTTCGCGAATGCCAATGTGGCTGTAGCTGCTTCAAAGCCGTAGCCCTTACCTATGTATTCCGGTAAAAAGGCAAAGCCCAAATCCGGATGTTCCAGTGTCTCCCGCTTGAGAAGACCACACATGCCCAGAGGAGTAATAGTGTCTTTTTTTTCCACCAGCCACAAACCGAACCCGTTATCGTGATAGCTTTTTATCGGACCATTCTCAAGGTATGTTTTGGCCTGATCGATTGTCTTTATGTTCCGATCGCCAATAAATTTTAACCACCCCGGACTGTTCACCAGTTCTACAATGAAAGACGCATCAGGTAATGTTAATTCCCTGAGTCGTAATCGTTCAGTTTCCAGAATATATTTTGTGCCAATGTCAATCATGCTTTATAGAAAAATCAGTAGCACTCTATTTCTGAAATAGCCAGTTGCTTAGTCTCATGCTTAAACGTTACCCGAATACGAGATGCAGATACTCTTTCGAAAGCCACGGTGTTTACGGTATTGCCTACCGGATTGCCCGGGCTTGATTCAATAACTTTTACCGGAAGCCATTCGCCCTCGTTTTGATATTCAATAGTGAGGTTATCGGGCGTGCCGAAATTTTTATCATCAGCAAATGGATAATACTTTAAACTCGAAACATCACGGGGTTGACCAAAATCAAGTGCAAACCAGTCGGTTGTTGATGTAGATCCAACGGTTGCCCAGCGATTTCTGATTTCAGGAAAATACCAGATGCGTCCGTCCAGAGCCTCGTAAAGTGAATCAGGTATCGAGTTGACAGATGCTGAGGGCACCGGAAAATCTTTGCGCCTGATGTTTAACGCGTAGTTAACAGGTTGTTTTGGTTTGCTGCGTAAAAGCGGAGGACCAACAACTACCTGATACTTACCGTCCTTTTCCAATAATGATTTTTTGGCTCCATCTACATATACAGTAAGGCCTTTCCCCACATTGTATTTGCTGCCATCTTTATCATAGATCAGGGTTACTTTATGTCCATGATAAAGAACATCATCCAATCGGAAGTATGTAATTGAATTATCGATTAACGGATTAATTGCTAGCGTATCGCCTTCGGAGGGGCGGATACCACAAAGACCACTGATAACAAGATTATTGAAGGAAGAATGGAGGTAATGATTGCTCCAGTAGAAATAGACAATAGGGCCGCCTTTATTGGGATCGTAGTTTTCAACAAGATTTATTTTCCCATCGGGCAGATAATGCTCTTTTGTGAATTGTCGCAGGGTATTCACATAATCAGAGGGGGTAACTACATCCTGATCGTAATTATTAAGCAGGTTGGCCATGGCTGTAATTGCCTGACTGGATTGGTAAGGCCAGGTCGGGCCGTTCCATTGACTTCCGGGTTTGCCATCGTTAAAGGTGTATTGTTTAAAATAATATTCATAAGAAGGTTCATTGGTGCGCAATCCATATTTGCCTCGCAGTTGTGTGGTGTCCAGCAGGTGCTTCCACGCCACATTATACTTCGCTGAGTTTGTGGGCAGGTTGAAATACCAGGGGGCAAATCCTGCGAGCTCGCGGCCACGAATAAAATCCCAGTAATCCACATACTCATTGTCTACTTTAAACCGATCAATAAAATGTTGCATGCTATCATTCCATAAAGACTGCTCGACATTGGCCTTTAGGGCATTCGCTCTTTGTAGAAAATCGTTGCTTACAGCCATATCGCCTTTCATGGCTGCAATTCGCGAAATGGCAAGAGCATTGCCATACATGTAACTGTTAATGGTTGGCCTGAACGCTTCGCCACCGGCAAACCCATCTTTACCACCTGAAGCATCAATAGATGCTATTGTGTACTCGGTAGCATCGGGCATGGCGGGAATGTAATAGAGTTTCTTGTCAGCATCCCAATGATCGGACCAGCCATTATACTTTTGTATCATGCTATCCAGTTGCCCGATGATAAAAGCCGAATTGGCATTTACGAGATAGCGCGCATACGTTGCATCGGCAATGCTTTCGCTGTACTGAAGGTTGTTTCCACCATGCTGGTACAGGTTATTAATAAATCCATCCATGTATAGATCATTCGTAAGCCAGCGGCCTTCGTAAATGTGATGCATGGTAGCCGCGTTGATGGTGCAATAGGGCTCACGGTCCCAATCCATGTGAGTGATGAATTCAGTAATCACAAATTCGTTTTGCCCCACGTTGCGGATATGCGCTTTGTAGAGTTTCCAGCGATAGTAATACACCTGTTCAATTTCCTGATCCGAACATTCAAAAAACGGAATGTTATCGAGGTACCACGAAGCATCTTCTCCATAATACTTAGTTGCCAATGCGGCATGGTCAAGTACAGGATACTTGTCTTCGCGAGTGCAACTGAGTAAGAGAAAAACCAGGGCACAAGTGAGTAAGCTCTTTAGTTTCATAGTATGATGTTGGGGAAATTGTAATTGGGTAACCAAGCTACGAATTTACGGCACACTCACCAAGCCCTGTTATCCGAGCAGAATGTTTTGTTGAAAATGCTTCCAGGAGATTGTTTTGGGATCAAAATAATGAGTTGCTTCTTTTCCAATGAAGAGTTTATAGTTCATTTTATCTATACCAGCCACAAGATAACCCGGGTAGTAAAACTCATATTTTGAAGATCGAAGAAAATCAACGGTAAGCAACATGAGGAATTTGCCAAGGCTGTAATCTTTATAGAGTGGATCAAAGAAATGAAGAATGGAAGCTGCCGAAGTAGCACCAACATCAAAATAGCCGCCGGCAATCAAGCTGTCCTGATCATAGACCGAAATGCATTTTGTTTTGAAGATATTTTTTCCGGTATCTTCTTCTCCGAAAAGCGATTGATGAATACTATAAGCGCCATCAAAGTCAATAGATTTGCGATAGGTTGTGTAGAGCGCTTCATGATCGGGTCGGATAGAATCTAACTCTTCAATTGAATAGCGAAAGTCTTTAGCGCGATTTCGGATTCGCTTGTGAGAGGGACGATTTTTAATTTCAGCAAGGGGATAACGCAGCCAATGTACCCGGTACGATTCTTCCAGGTGCAGATGCGAGCTGGTAAAAATACTCTGGTGCATGCGGTACCATCCGTGGGCAAGTAAGAAATCTAATTCAGAACCGCTGATCGCATCCGGACTGAGACTATGATAAAAAGGTATCAAGAAGACGAGGACTGTTTGGTGCCGGTAATCCGGTGTGAAATTACCATGATGACGGGAATGAGCAATTCAGGAATTACATAGCGAAGCCATGTGGCATGAGGCTCGGGTATGCCAACGATGCTCATGGACACCAGGCGACCCACGCCTCCTAAAAAAACTGTCAGCGCCAACAAGTAAATTAATGTGCCTTGCTGGCGGATGGTGATGCCGGCCCACAACCCGATCACACCGCAACTAAAATAGACTCCGGCCATAAAGCGATGAATGTTATCCAGCCGGGGAGTGGTTTCGGGTTCACCCAGGTACAGTTGCAGCGCTCCGCCCGACATGGCAATGAAGGCCACCACGAAAAGACAGGCTTGAACTACCCGTTGACTTGCCAGTAAGCGTGGAGTTATTTTTTCGGGCATCGGAGGATTTTGATTTTATAAAGATATGCGATTTTATTATCCTCTTTCATAGCGTAGTCTTCGCGTTGCAATTTTAGAAAGTAAACAATTACTCATAGCTTGTTTTTTTAATCGCAGAGTCCGATGCGAGCCTCGAAGGAAAGGTTAATTAATTCAATACTTTTGGGGTTTGCTTAATAAAATCTTCTGCCCTATTTATGTAATCTTGAAATTGTTCATTTGAGATTTTTGATTTTAAATTATCAATAATTTCTTTTGATTTCTCATGTCCATTTGTTGCAGAAATTAAAAACCAAATGATTGCAATGGATTCATCTTTGTTTGTGCCATCTCCATTAAAAAACATCGCCCCTAAGTTGAATTGGGCATCACGACCTCCACTTAGTGAAGCTTTTAAAGTCCACCTGTAACCTTCTTCTTTATTTCCGCTTAAAAATAGATTTTGCCCCAACCAAAACTGTGAATCCGAATTTCCTTGTTCTGCAGATTGCAGAAACAATTCATTGGCTTTTTCAATATCTTTAGGTAATCCCACCCAAACCATTTTGAAATAAATAACCTAAACCATTTTGCCCAATTGAATTTCCTAGATTTGCAGATCTTTCAAACCAAATTTTAGCGTTATCTGTATCTGATTCCGATAAGTAAATTATCCCTAAATATGCTTGACAAATCGTATCTCCACTTTCAGAAGCTGAAATACACTCGACTTTTGCATCCGTAAAATCCCCTGTCTTAAATTTTGTTTTGCACTTCTCGCTACTTAGTTGTCCGAATGCTAAGTCACTTACAGTTAAAAATATTAGGGTAACTATTTTTTTCACCAGCTATTTATCTAATTAATACACATAAATCGAACCCCCAATTGCATTTAGCTTATTGTTACGACCAGTGTGCTTTCTTTCAATCCCAGAGTCCGAAGCGAGACTCCGCGCGGAAGGTTCCAGTTATTCTTATTTTATTCGATTATATTTTTTTAAAACACTAATCACTTTTTTATGAGGTAGTCCATACGCTTTGTTCCCATTAATACCCTCCATGGTTTCAGCCGCGACCATGGCGTTTATTATGGCTTCTTCAACAGCTTGCACAGTCGCATCGAAAAGTGGATTAATCTGGTCATTGGAAATTTGTTCTACCTGCCTGGTTTCTTCTCTTTCAAAAGCATTTGTATTAGCGGTCGAGAATGCAATAAAGATGTCACCTGACCCATTTTCTCCACGGCCACCAACTTTACCTACCCCAATGGCTACTCTCGCAGTTATTCTTTTTAATTGATGAGGTAACAATGGAGCATCAGTTGCAACGACCACTATAATTGAGCCATCACCTTCTTTTCTGTACGATGGCGCAGCTTTTAATTCATAGTTTAATGTGTCCTTTAATTCTTGGCCGACAGGAACACCAGCAATTGTCAGATTACGCTTTGCTCCGAAATTGGATTGAACAAGAACTCCGAGCGTATAAGTCGCCTCTTTGATTTTAACAACTCGCGATGCCGTTCCTGTACCGCCTTTGAATCCAAGACACATCATTCCTGTTCCACCGCCAACATTTCCCTCTTTGATTTTACCACCTGAAGCTGTATTCAGGGCTTCATAAGCATTTTCCTCTTTTACATGAAATCCATAGATGTCATTCAAGAATCCGTCATAGGTCTCGGCAACTACGGGATAGGTGTACCAAAAATCTTCTTTGTACCAATGTTTATCCACAAACCACTTTAACACGGCATCCCTAACAACACCCACGCTATTAGTATTAGTTATCATGATAGGGGTCTCAAGAAATCCTGAATCTGTTATCCATGTTGTTCCTGTCATTTCACCGTTTCCATTCAAACTATACCAGTTGGCATAAACAGGATTGTTAGTTCTACCTCTTGGTAAAATCGCTGTCACTCCCGTTCTAACAGGTCCTTTCCCTAAAATATTCTTGCCCTGTCCCGAAATAATAGTACTATATCCAACTTCAACTCCAGCAACGTCTGTTATTGCATTGTTCTTACCGGTTACACCGTCAAATGGAATTCCAATGTCTCTTGCTCTTGGTTTTTGCCCGTATGAATAAGTGTTAAGGGTTAGTATAAAGAGCAAGCAGAATAAGTATTTCATTGGAGGTTTGTTTAGAGGCCTTATGTAGACAGCTATTGTGGGTGCATTTCTTTCTTAGCGGAGCCTTCAAATTACAATTTTAGAAAGCACACAGTTACTCATAGAGCTTTTTTTCAATCGCGGAGTCCGAAGTGAGACTCCGCGTGGAAGGGAAGCTAATCCTTCGCTTTACAATTGAAGGGAGAAAACCAATCTAGTTCATGTCCTTTATTGCGGAATTTAATCTATCAACTATATCATTTTTGATTTGTCCGCTCACATTAACCTTCTCAACTTTAGATAATATTGACCTTACGTCAATCTCATCGTTTATTGGCATGCCAAGGTCTTCAAGTATTATGTTCATCTCAATTTTATTTTCTTCTATTTTCATTGTCTTTAGTAGTAACTCAGTTTGCTTGTCTAAAAGGTCAAACAATATTTCATTACTGAATTCTATATACTCAACATTGTTTCTACATTCTTGTCCAAATGTTAAAAGAAAGCTCCTTATTTCCCTTTGTGTTAATTGCCCCATTTTATTCTTTGTAAAAAGAACTATCGCTACGTCACATTTCTTTATGGTTTGTCCGTAAATATTCGATGACGCCACGATAAAGCTTGTCAGTATAACGAATCTCAATTTCATAGTCAGTTACATCTCATGTACTAGCTAATTGACAATTTTCCCTTCAAGTAATCTTGAATTTATGCCCATGAATTCTACAAAAACTTTTATTTCAAGATGAACCTTTATCTCCGCACCATTTTCCTCAAAACGAAGAATCCAAACTTCACTTCTGATACTCTCTTCAACGAACCTTGAGGTTAGTTCAAGTGTGGTTGCGTCAGTCCAGGAATATTTCGATGCAACTTTTATTGGAAGACCTTGTGTTGGCCTTGGCGGACCAGCCAAGGTATTCAGTTTGGTCTGACTAAATTTCCAAGTGTCAAGACCAGCGGTGATTTCGAATTTTCCATCGCCACGATCAATTTGTATCTGGGCATCTGTATTTTTAATAGATAGACTCAACGCCTTAACTCCTACTTCGTTTTGTGCAACTTCGATTTTCTTTCCGGAAATCCTTTTCAGCAAGGCTGTCGGATTCGAAGATAGTTTACCGGGACTGGATAGAGCATCTATTCTTTTTGCCAATTCAGACGAAGCCTTTTTATCTTCAGGTAATGGTTTATCCTGCATGGCCGGAAGAAGATGATCCCATACCATGTTTAATTCTTCTTGTGTGTTTGTTGCCGCGGAAGTCAATACCACAACGGCATCTTTTTCCGGCAGTACGATGATAAACTGTCCTCCTAATCCATCGGCCCGATACCCATTATTCCGGCACCTCCAAAACTGGTACCCATACCCTTGTTGCCAATCATTAAGTTCTTTTGGTACGGTATTGCCCGGATCACTACTATTGATTTGAAATGAAGTAGCTTCTTCAACCCAGGATTGAGGAACAATTTGTTTGCCATTCCATTTCCCTTTTTGCAACAACATTTGACCCACTTTAGCCATGTCTTCCGATTGAATTTTTAACCCGATTGCACCAAATGTATACCCTTCAGGCGTTTCATCCCAGGTAAAATTCTTAATACCCAATGGCTCAAATAACCGGGGCTTCAGAAACTCCACCAACTTCTCTCCGGTAGCTTTTTGAACAATAGCCGACAACATGAATGAGGCCATGTTATTATATTTAAAAACAGTGCCCGGTTTATTCTCAACCTTGGCCGATAAAAAAACTTTAGACCAATCCGTAGCGCCTCTGACATTAAAGAGCGGATCAGTATTCATTCCCGCAGACATTTTGAGAAGATCCTGAACAGTCATTTCCTTCATGTAGGTGCTGAGTGTATCCGGAAGGGATTGTGGAAAGAATGTAACCACCTTGTCGGCCAGCTTGAGTTTATTTTCAGCAATAGCGAGACCTACCCCAAGGGAAGTAAAACTTTTGCTGACTGAATACATAACATGCTTTATTTCTTTGCCATACGGACTCCACCATCCTTCTGATATAATTTTGCCATGACGCACAATGACAAAACTGTGAAGTTCATTCTGGCCTTGATCGACAGCATCAAGAAACTTTAGGATCCCTGCCGAAGATACGCCTTCTGCTTCCGGGGTGCTTACGGGAAGCGTGTTACTTAAATTCGCGTTTTTGTTCTGAGCAGTATTGATTGTGAAGCACAGACATACCAGAAAAGTTATCAAGAATGTTTTGCGTACTACCTGGATCAGGTCTTTCATAAGTTACGTATTGAGTTTAAACTATAATGTGAAGAGACAATGTTCAGGCCACATTGCTGCTAGAGCAAAAATGTCCTATTCACTTTGTATCTTCAATCTACCACTTCTGAGTCACTATTTCAATTCTGAAATCTGTAACCATTTTCAAAAATTCCGGTAATCCTTGCAACGCCCGGGTAAGTTACCGGTCTTTACCGGGCGTTATAATTCTACTCGCTATGCTTAAACACAACCTGCTCCTTATCTATCGCAATTTTTTGCGGGCTAAAGGCTTTTTTCTGATCAACCTGGTAGGCTTATCAACCGGGCTGGTCTGCACCCTGCTCATTTACCTGTGGGTGCGCGATGAGGTGAGCATGGATAAATTTCATGCGAAAGACAGTCGCCTCTTTCAGGTAATGGAGTTTCAGAACTATGCCGATGAGATTATGACCACGACCTCAACGCCCGGCATTTTAGCGGAGACCCTCAAAGAAGAAGTCCCCGAAGTAGAGTATGCAGCAACCACTACGTGGATCAGCCTGTTTACACTTTCCGTCAAGGAGAATAACGTAAAAGCCAATGGGTTTTATGTAGACGAAGACTTCTTCAATATTTTTTCCTATCCCCTTATTGAGGGCAATCCCGATAAGGTGCTCGAAGACAAAACGGCTATCGTGATCTCGCGCGAGCTGGCTAAAAAACTTTTCAATACCGATGAGAACGTGATTGGTAAAACCGTAGAGTGGCAACATAAAAAATCCTATCAGGTAACAGGCTTGTTTGATAAAGTAATGTCTTCCAGCTATCAGTTTGATTTTGTGCTGTCGTTTGAGGATTTCAAGGATGACAATGAATGGGTACTTAGTTGGGGTAACAACGGGCCGCCCTCATTTTTGATTCTGCGCGATGGCAGTGACGCTGCTGCCGTAAGTGAAAAAATCAAAGATTTTGTAAAGAAAAAGAATAACGAGGGTGAATCGAACGTGACCTTGTTCTTAAAACCCTATTCTGAGCGCTACCTCTACGGCCGCTACGAAAACGGTAAGCAATCGGGCGGGCGCATTGAATACGTGCGGTTGTTCTCCATCATTGCTGTTTTCATTCTAGTCATTGCTTGCATTAATTTCATGAATCTCTCCACGGCCCGGGCTTCGCGAAGGGCTAAGGAAGTAGGTATAAAGAAATCAATCGGAGCCCAGAGGCAGTCCCTTATATTCCAGTACATCAGCGAATCGATGGTAACAGCATTGTTGTCCTTGCTGGTAGCGATTGCCGTGGTGTGGATGTTCCTGCCTTCATTTAATATCATTACGGATAAGAAAATTGTATTCACACTAAACGACCCGCAGCTGCTTGCCATGTTACTGGGCATTACCGTTTTTACAGGTCTGCTTGCGGGCAGTTATCCGGCCCTTTTTCTTTCGGGCTTTAAACCCGCAGCCGTGCTGAAGGGCGAACTTAAAGGTTCGTGGGGCGAGTTGTGGGCGCGCAAAGGATTGGTTGTATTTCAGTTTGCACTTTCCGTGATACTTATTGTGTCGGTGCTGGTTATCTATAAACAGATTGAGTTTGTACAGTCCAGAAATCTGGGTTATAAAAAGGATAACCTCATCAGCATTCCCATTGAAGGTAAAGTAGAATCCTCGCTGGAAACTTTTCTTACGGAAGTAAAGCGAATACCCGGAGTAAGCAGTGCTTCAAGTATGGGCCACGATTTAATCGGGCGCAATAACAACACCAGCGGACTGGAGTGGGATGGAAAAAACCCGGAAGATGAAATTCTGTTTGAAAACGTTCGGGTGAACTATGACATGCTTGAAACCCTGGGCGTTGAAATGGTTGAAGGCCGAACCTTTTCGCGGGAGCATAGTACCGACACATCAAAAATTATTTTCAATGAAGCCGCCATCCGGGTGATGAACATGGAAGACCCCGTTGGCAAGGTTATTAAACTGTGGGATCAGTATAACCTGGAGATTATCGGAGTGGTAAAGGATTTTAATTTTCAATCGCTGCACGATGTGGTAAACCCGCTGTTCTTTATGTTGGACCAGCTCAATACCTGGAACGTGACGATCAGGCTTGAAGGCGGCAAGGAAAAAGAAACCTTGAAAGCCCTAACGGATTTCTACAAAGAGTATAATCCAGGCTTTTCGTTCGAATACACGTTTCAGGATCAGGAATATGCCAAACAATATGCAGCCGAACAGCGGGTGGCAACACTCTCAGGTTACTTTGCTGTCTTTGCAATTCTTATTTCCTGTCTCGGACTTTTTGGATTAGCAACGTTTACAGCCGAACGCAGATTAAAGGAAATCGGAATCCGCAAGGCATTGGGTTCGTCTTCGACCAATATTGTTCTGTTGCTCTCAGGGGATTTCACCCGCATGGTGTTATTCTCAATTTTATTAGGCCTGCCTGCCAGTTATTGGCTACTGAGTGGATGGCTTGAGCGCTTTGCCTTTCACATCGATCTTGAACTCTGGTATTTTGTAGCGGCTGGGTTAATTGCGTTATTGATTGCGTGGCTTACCGTTGCCTCGCAGGCAATTAAAGCGGCTATGATAAATCCGGTGAAGTGTTTGAGATCGGAATGATTTGAAATAGCCACAGATTCACTGATTGAAATCTGCGAATGTGTGGCTTACTAATTTTAATTCAAAGGAAAAAGTGTTGAATCAATTCCTGGGATAACACTCAACGCATTTTTGAAATAGATTTTTTTCAGCACAGAATCAGGCAACTCCAGGCCATACATTTTCCAGTGTGCATGACGTTTTCGGTAGTAATCGAAATATTCGTCACCTGTTTCAAGAACTCGGAAGTAGGTGTAATACTCTTCCATCTTGTACGTGTCTTTTCCAAACATCACCCGATCCTGATATTTTATCAGAAAGGCCCGTGCTGCTTTGGGTTGCCTTCCTAGTTCCGCTAATACGGCTCCGAGTTCTGTATAAACATTGGGCATCTCATCAAAGAGTTTCCCTAATCGCTCCAGGTCATTTCCAAACCACCCTAAGTGGGCATTGATAAATTTTGTATTGGGATGTTTTCGGAAGACATGATGTTGTTCACCCATCACGTGTTCAAAGCCAGGTACTTTCGCTGGGTCGCGATAACGGCTGGGTTCTTGTTTTAATTCGAGCCAGCGTTCGTTGTGTTTATCTTTTGGATTCCAAAAAGAATTCGGCTAACCGGAATGAATCAGTACCGGAATGCCCAACTCACCGCACTTTGCCCAGATGGGATCAAGCCGCGGATCATCAATAGCGATTCGGTTTCCATTGTTGTCTTTATCGGTAAGACCAAGACCTTTATACACTTTTAAGCCGCGCACACCTTGCTTCACCGCTTCTTCCATCATAGCCAGGGTTTCATTGGGCCAACCTTCATCATCCAGATTTTCAAAATTGATATTTAGAAATAGAATAAAGCGGGTTGGATATTTCTTGTTCACGTTGTCAAGAGACCACTCAAGATATTTTCCGCGAAAACCACTGAGGTTTACCATCACACCCATGTTGAGGGAATCCATTTCCGTTATCAGCTTGTCAAGATTCTGCACCGGCATGGTCCATTGGTGATTATGCACATCGATGAATGGAAATTTTGCATGCTTCACTTCATGTTTAGTTACCACCAACGTTGAGACAGGCTCGTATTCTTCTACATCCATTACGTTTAGCCGGTATTGAATGAGCCCAACAATCCAGTAGGCAACTCCAAGCGAGATTAGAATAACGGGAATGATAACCCGTTTCTTTTTTAGCAGATTTCTCATGGGCACATAAGAGAGACTAACTCAAAAGTCAAATAAAATTGAAATGTCATTCCGGCCCTGCCTTTGCCGAATCCGCCAGTTGGCGGAGCATGCAGGCCTGAGCCGGAATCCCGTTAAGTATACACGCAACTGGATCGCGGGTCGATGCCCGCGATGACAGACTGACTTTTGAGATAGTCTCTGAATAAAATTATTGAAGTGCTATGGGCACCCGCACAAGGACTTTATCCCACATAATATTCATTAAAATGGTTGTTGTGTCAGTCGCAAAGTCGATCGTTAGTTGCTCGGTTTCTGCAGGAATATTTTCTACCGGAACTTCTACCGTCACCACATCCAACTCATGATCGGGTTCAGAAGCGCCAAAGGCAACTCCCACCTCGCTATTCAACACAACCTGCCATGTTTTAACATTCGGCACTGTGTACATCCGGTAGGTTCCGGCATTCACAGGCTTACCACCAAACGTTACATTTTTGCTAAAAGTGATTTCGGTAGCTGCATTTGCACCAAGTCTCCAGTATTTGCCGTAAGGCTGTAGCGTATTGTCTTTTTCTTCTCCAAAAATCAAGCGACCTCTTTTTGAAGGCCTGCCATAGTCCACTTTCATTTCCAGGCCCTGTGCATTGAACGAAGTTGTACCCCGTGGACTTAGTTTGCTGCTTTTATTAACGGAATAAGCCACATAAGCACCAAGAGCTACGACAAGAACAACTACTGAGATTAAAATTTTCTTTTTCATAGTAGGGTTTGATAAGGTAAGGCAATTAAAATTGTTGGACGAAGATAGTTTATTTTTTGATCGTGTTGAAGGAGTAAGGCAGCGGGAGAGACGAAAGCCAGGATTAAATATTGTGAAGTACTTAATTTACTTTAAGAAATCACCATCAACGATCAATAGTTTTACTCCTTCTTGCGAGATGGATCGGTGCGAGCTGGCATTATCGGAAACCACATAGGTCATGCCCCTGGTTAATTGGAATTTTTCTCCGCTTTCAAGTTCGCTAACGAGGTTGCCATCCAGACAAAAAACTATATGCCCTTTCTTGCACCAATGGTCGGCCAGGTACCCTTTTGAGTATTCAACAATCCGGATTCTAAGTCCGCCTAGTTGAATAGTCTGCCAGAAAGAAGTTCCCGTTTCTCCCTTGTGCTCTGTCCTTTCGATCCGCGACCAATCGATGGTTTGAAATTCTATCGGAGTCATGATTTATTAGTAGTTATACACCAGCAAGTTCGGTGATTGATGTGTCTGGACAAAGCTTTATAAGAACCGAAAATAAAAAGTGCTCCTTCGGTATACTTAAAACCCAATGTTACGTTGAAGGAGACAATGGACTGGAGGATCTTAAATTTGAGGAGAAGGTAGGGGTTGATGAGGTCCGGATTGTCGTAATAAAAAGTATCTATGCAAACACCCTCAACTCAACAACGCATTGAAATAATTGACGTACTGCGCGGCTTTACTTTGCTTGGAATAATCATGGTGCATTTTTCAGAACAATACTATGCAGGCGCACATCCTGAGAGCCACATGAATTTCGAAATTAAGTTTCTGGGCGATCAAATCATGCAGGGTTTTATCGGCATTTTTATTTCGGGCAAGTTTTTCATGATTTTCTCCTTTCTTTTCGGACTCAGCTTTTTTCTTCAACTAAACAAGAGCGAGTCCAATGCAAAATTCTTCGGTCGCTTCTTCTGGCGTCTCGTTATTCTCTGTGCCATTGGCTTTGTTCACCACCTGCATTATCGTGGTGATATACTTACCATTTATGCCATGTTGGGTGTAGGTCTTTTGATTTGCTATAAACTTCCAGATAAGTATTTGTTGATTCTGGCATTAATGCTTACAATCAATTTGCCGTCTGTGATTGTGCGCGGAGTTGAGTCAGTGACACAGCCTAAAACAGAAATTCAAGACCTGTTTGGAGGCAACAACGCAGATAATGAAAAATACTTTGCTACGGTAAAAGAAGGAAGCTATCTCGAAGTAATGAAAGCCAATTTTAAGGAGTTCGAATTCAAGTATCGCTTTCAGGTTGTTTCGGGGCGCATTTATATCACCATGGGTTTATTCTTGTTGGGATTGTATGCAGGCCGTAAACGGGTATTTGAAAACTGGATTGAGAACCTTCCTCAGTTTAAGAAGTATTTGAAGCGTTCACTGTGGATCATTTTAGGGTTAGTACTTTTCTCAGCCGCATTTTTTGGTGGAACCGAAGCAGCAAAAATCAAATTACCCGAACTAGTGCAATGGATGGTGGGCGGTTTGGTGTACGATATCTTTAATCTTTCTCTGGCGGTGATTTATGTGGCTGGCATTGTATTATTATTTAACAAGGAGAAATGGTATCGAAGGCTGATGAACTTCTATGCTGTTGGCCGCATGGGATTGACAACTTACCTGATGCAAACATTTTTTGGCGTGCTGCTATTCTTCGGTATTGGATTCGGCTTGCTGGGTGAAATTGGAGTTTTGGCCTCTGTAGGAATTGCGGTGCTGATATTTATGGGTCAGATATATTTCAGCAACTGGTGGCTTTCCCGCTTCCGCTATGGTCCGGTAGAATGGTTGTGGCGTAGCTCCACGTATTTAAAAATACAGAGGTTTACAAAGTCCTCACAAGACAGGATATAGGCTGTTACCATGTCCGCCCTCGGGTAACTGATTGCAGAAAAACAAGATTGGAATAAACCTTGTAAATTGAACTCTGTTTAATAAGCCATAACTGCGGTGCATGAAAGAATTCTTTTTAAAATGGTATAGCTACAATGCGTGGGCCAACCGCAGGATAATTAGTTGTTTGGAACGACAGTCAGTTTCGGATGAAAAGATACTCTCGGTAATGGGGCACCTTGTGAGCGCCAACTTTATCTGGCTCAACCGAATCAAGGATTTACCAAAAAGCAAGTACGAACTCTGGGGCAAGTATGATGTGGCTGAATTGAAACGTATGATAGAAGAGGCCGAAGAGCAATGGACGAATTTTATTCGGGAGCACGAAAATTTTGACCGGGTACTTAGGTACCGAAACTACGTGGGCGATTATTTTGAAAACAATGTGCAACAAATCATGATTCATCTTGTTAATCATGGGTCGTATCACCGTGGTCAGGTGGCCATGTTGCTTAGGCAAAAGGGATACGAACCAATAAATACTGATTACATTACCTACGACCGGGTACTTTCCGGGCAATTAAAAGATTGAATTAACCAACCAAACTTAAACTATGAGAGCAATTAAATTATTACTCCTCTTTGTCATCACAAGCTTTACAGCGATGGCTCAGGTAGCAACTCTGGACGATGGGATCACGATATGCCATACAAGTCCAACAGAAAAATTTGCCCTTTTTGTACAAGACGAGAATTTCAATATGTCGCACCCCGATCCGCTCCCCTACATACACCAAAGTGACGTAGGTAAGATGGTGACCTTCAAAACACCCGATGGAAAACAGGCCGGGGGATATGTTTTAATGGCTAAGAAAAAAAGCAACAAGTGGATTTTTGTGTTTCAGGAGTGGTGGGGATTGAATGATCACATCAAACGCGAATCTGAAAAATTATACAACGACCTGGGCAACGTAAACGTGCTCGCCATTGATATGTATGATGGCAAACTGGCAACCACCCGCGAGGATGCCGGAAAGTATATGGGCGAGTTCAAACAAGATCGCGGTAACGCCATTGTAAAAGGAGCCGTTACGTTTGCTGGCAAGTCTGCAAAAATTGGAACGATAGGCTGGTGTTTTGGTGGAGGTCAATCCATGCAAGCCTCTTTAACAGCTGGAAAGCAAGCCGCAGCCTGTGTGATTTATTATGGCATGCCTGAAACAGATCTGGAGCGCCTGAAAAAATTAAATACCGATGTGTTAAATATCTGGCCTACGCAGGATCAGTGGATCAATAAAGAGGTTACTGATAAGTTTGAAGCGAATATGAAAGCAGCCGGAAAGAAGCTTACCACGAAGGCCTATGATGCAGATCATGCGTTTGCCAATCCTAGTAATCCGAAGTTTAACCCGGAGTTTACGGCAGATGCTTATAAAAGCACGCTGGAATTCTTCAAAGCAAGACTTAAGTAATTTGAGGATTAAACAATTTGAAGATTTGAAAATGGATGACCTATTTTCAAATCTTCAAATCGGTTAGTTAGTATTGTTCAAGCATATAGCGCATCACGTCTGTAGTGGTAACAATACCCACCAGTTTTGATTCATCTTCCGAATCAACAACGGGTAATGCATGAAATTCTTCAACCGCTAATATCTCGGCTACTTTACGAATGCTGTC
This sequence comes from Cyclobacteriaceae bacterium, assembly GCA_040079965.1. GTDB lineage: Bacteria > Bacteroidota > Bacteroidia > Cytophagales > Cyclobacteriaceae > ELB16-189. The sequence continues at coordinate 23,034 of JBEBJH010000005.1, read as the reverse complement.
ATCTGCCTTTACTACCCTGGGCTTGTGCGACATCACCTGACTGATAGTGAGCATTTCCAATACCGCCTCATCGGCATCTTCTTCTCCTGCAAACAAACTACTGAAGGTTAACCGGTTTAAGTCGGTTCTGCTTATAATTCCTACAAGTTGTTTTTTATGAACGACAGGCACATGACGGACACTGTGCTTTCGGATTACTTCGTATACATCACTCAGTTTATCTTCAACATGTACAACATGAATATTTTTGGTCATGATTGTGCTTACAGGCTCTCTCTTTTTCATAGCCTAAAAATTATTAGTTCAGAATCCCTTCTTTCACTTAAAGGTACTTCACTAGTAACGTTAGACTATGAGGAAGATCAATGCAAAAAATGATTTATATCACTCCCACACTACCACTCCGGCTTGGGTATGGTACCATGTTGGATACTTAGGCAAGTGAATCTTTTCTACCTCGTTGCGCTTTACTTTCAAAGTGGGAGTAATCAAGCCATTTTCCACCGTCCAGTCGCCTTTCATAACCACCATCTTTTCTAATTTTTCGTAAGATTCGAGAGCCGGGTTCACTTGTTCAAGTGAGGAAGATAAACTCTTGATAAGTTCTTCTTTGGATTTGGCCTTGCCTGCAACCGATAAAACAATCAATGCGATGGGTTGCGGAATTCCCATACCCACTACGCAGGCCTGATCAATATCCTGGTTAGCCAACAATAGCATTTCTATGGGAGCCGGAGATACGTATTTTCCTTTGTCAGTTTTAAACTGATCTTTTACGCGACCCACTATAGAGAGAAATCCATCCTTATCATATTCAGCTTTGTCACCGGTTTTTAAATAGCCTTCTTCATCGAATGTGGCCGCAGTAAGTTCAGGTTCTTTATAATATCCCTTCATCACCCCCGCACACTTTAATCGAAATTCACCATCATCAGCAATTTTTACTTTAACACCAGTCAATGCTTTACCCACCGTACCAAACCGGTTAGCACCCCTGCGATTGAAATGAGAACAAATACAATCCTCTGTCATGCCGATCGCTTGATAAATAGTGACACCAATCTTATCAAACCACTCAAGTAAGTCAACCGAAATAGGAGCTGCACCTGAATAGATGTGTGTAGCCTCAGCAAGCCCCATTTTTTTCTTTATGCTTTTGCGAATGATGTTGTTGACAATAGGAATAGATAAAAGTGTGTTTAGTTTTTTGGGAGGAAGTTTCTCGGAAATCTTCTCGCGGAACTTTGCCCAGATGCGAGGTACTGCAAAAAACAAATTGGGTTGTGTCTCAGCCAGATTTTTCGGAAAGGTTTCCAGCGATTCGGCAAAGTAGAAGGTAGCTGCCCGGTAGATTCCTATCATTTCAATACCTGCACGTTCAGCGATGTGGCTTATAGGCAAATAGGAAAAAAGCCTTGGGTTCATGGGGAGTTCTAAGTCAATAATACCTGTCTGAACAATCGCATCAAAATTCCCTGCAGAATGCATTACACCTTTTGGCTTGCCGGTTGTGCCCGAGGTATACATAATGGTGAGCACTTCATCGCGATCCCAGGTAGCTACTTCAGTTAATGGTTTTTCTTTGGCGACCATTTTTTCCCACGATATTGAATCCGAAATTCCATATAACTCAATTCCAATTTTTTGTACGCCTTCCGGGATGCCCTCTTTTTGTTCGTTGTATTTGTCCAGTTTTCCAATGACAATAGCCTTTGCTTCACTGTGATCGAGAATTTGCCGAATTGAAGGAGCGGTTAATGTAGCATACAGCGGCACAGAAATATGTCCCGCCATCATGATGGCCAGGTCAGCCATGATCCAATGCGCACAGTTTTTGGAGAGCAGGGCTACATTGCTCCGATTGGGGAGGGTTAATCCCTTTAGTCCGGAAGCAATTTTTCTTATTTCTTCACCCGCCTGTTGATAAGTCCAGTTACGCCATTCACCAGAGAAAGGCTGACGAAGAAAATTGCGATCGGGATTCTCCTTTTCCCACTTCAAAAACTGGTTTAAAGGTGTACTGGTTTCCATAATGCAAACGATTTAGAAGCCTATTTAGCGAGAAAATGATAGAAATAAAAGCGAAATGATTAGATCGGAATGGTTAGAAATTCCGAATTGTTTCAAGATCATGAAAGTTGAGTACACTTAACCGTACGCCTAACGTGATTTCGTGTGTTGTGTATTGCGTACCGACTGATTTTTTGGTTGGTAGTTCGAATACATAAGCAAAGCGGAGATGATCGCCCAGGTTTATTTGAGCAAGCGCTCCATAGGTTTCAAAGTTTCGTGTGAAAAGTCCTAATGAGTAACTATCATCAACTTTTATGGAAGCCCCATAATCAAGTGAAACAGGCGCACCTTTTACTACGCGTGCCAGCACCCAGGGCTTTAATTTAATACGATACGAAAGTTGAAATAAATAGGCGGCCATTCCATACATATGTTGATTGTATAAGCTGGTACTATACTGATCAATGGTTGAAGTGGCCGACAATAGTTTAGGTACCGAAAGTGACACCATAAATTTTTCACTTCTCAAGATAAGTCCCGTACCCAGATTCGGCTTCCATTCGCTTTGGTTGGTAAGCTTAATATCAGCAGGATTGAATTTAACGTCTGAGTAATCGCTTCTATAATTGATTACCCCACCCTGTAATCCAAAAGACAAAGTCATTTCATTGCTAACCGGAAGATGATACCCATAGGTGAATGTAACTTCTGTGGTTTGATCAACCCCGATCTGATCTTGCAGAATAATGAGCCCGGCTCCCATGCGATTATTAGAAAGAGCCATGTGTGCATTGGCGTTCATCGTAACCGGGCTTCCTTCAAAGCCAGCCCATTGTTTGCGATACATTACTGAAGCATTTAAGTCGGTAGTGATGCCGGAATAGGCAGGATTGATTAACAGTGGGTTAATGATGTACTGAGAGTATAGCGGATCCTGCTGAGCGTACATCCCTACCGACAAAAGAAACAGAACACTGAAGCTGATTTGTTTTTTCATGATGTCAGCGTTTTAAGGTGATAAATCCAGAGATTGGATTGCCTTGCGAGAAATCTATTTTATAGAAGTACGTTCCGGAAGGAAGGTCTTTGCCGGAATTGGTCTGTCCTGAGAATACACGTGAGAGATTGTCGTAGTCATCGATTTCATAGACCATGTCCCCCCAGCGATTGAAGATGGTAACTTTGTTTTTAGAAGCACCTTCCACCACATCAACATATTTTATGAAGAGGAAATCATTGAACCCATCGCCATCCGGGGTAACCGCATTAAATACCTCCACTCCACCAACAACATCGATGTCAATGAACTGTTGGGCACAACTACCCGCGAGATCACAGATTTCAATGGTAACTCGATCTTCACCCGTGAAAGGGTTACCTGTGTAATCAATAATCAGGGTATAAGCTGCATCAATAGAGGCCGGAATTCCTTTGGATGTTTCACTATTGATTACCCTAAGTGAAGCGAAGTCAAGATTATTATCCGGATCACTTAAGAACGGTGTCAAATCTTCTTCTAATCTACCTTCAATTTGTACGGAAAGAGTTTCTGCGGCAATAACCGGTGGAGAATTGGTTCCGCCTGTTGTGGTGCAAGGCTGCCCGGTTGAAGTAACGGTTATAACATCGGAAGCAATTGAGAGACAGTTTGCAGCGTTGCCTACAATCACAGAGAAAGTGCCCGCAGCAGAAACATTAAAACCTTGCGTGGTTTGTCCGCTCGACCATTGATAGATTGAAAACCCGGAAGGCGCAAGCAGGCCAACTGTGTTGGTTCCGCACAAGGCAGTACTGCCGAACACATTAATTACAGGTTTAGCAGGCGTTGTGAAGCTGGACACATTAACCGCATCCGATGGATCGCTGGAGCAATTGCTGCCATCAGAAACAACTACAGAATAATTGCCGGCAATGCTTACCGTATTGTCTCGGGCATTTTTTCCATCCGACCATAGGTAAGAGAATCCGACAGGAGCCGAAAGGGTAACGGTTGCGCCATCGCACAGACTAGTAGTTCCGCTTGTTGTCACTACTGGTTTTGTTGGTTTTGTTGATACGATGATGGATGCCGGAATCGAAGGTTGACTTTCGCAAGTTCCATTTCCAACGATAACTGAATAATCACCTGATGTTGTAGCAACAATTTCGCGCGTTGTTTCTCCGTTCGACCATAGATAGGTTGTGAAACCGGTAGGGGCACTGATCTTAATTGAATTACCCTGACAGATTGTAGCGCTTGTGAGATTCAACTGGGGCGGGGATGTGCTGATTATGCTGGCTGTTACTGCGGTGCGATTGCTTTCACAAAGCGTGGTCGGATCAAACACACTCACGAAGAAATCAGTGGTTGAGTTTATTGTTGGTGTTGTGAAAGCGGGCCCGGTAAACAAAACAGTTGTACTGCTGGCATCCGCATACCAACGATACACTTGTGTTCCAATGGCCCCACCAGTAGCGTTTAGAGTAACTGTACCACTGTTACAACGACTGTCTCCGGTGGCAGTTGGTGAAGAGGGAGGTGTGCAGACTAATACATTAAATGGCTGTGTAGAGATTTGACTCCAGATACCTTCCGAACCTTGCACCCGTATACTAATTGTTCTCGCCCCAGACGGAACACCCGTAAGTGGAATATCAAAAATCTGATTTATTGTTGGCCCTGTGGGGTTAACAAGTATTGAGGTTCCATTGCCTTCTCCCGGATCAGCACCATCAATAAAATATTCTGCTGCAACTATATCACCAGCGCTTGCTGTGGACTCGGAAACGTAAAATCCACGGCTCTCAAATATTCCCCAGGTGCCATCGGCCCGTTGGGTACGGATAGCAAGAAAATGAAATCCGGGTGCGAGCCCTGTTGATGAAAGACTTACAGTAAAGTTTGCAATTGCGCCTGGAGTAATTGAAATGGGAGTGCCATTGCCTTGCCCAGGATCACTATCAAAGAAATATTCTGCGTTGGTTATGTTGGGCACATCGGTTGTTGACCCTGTGATATAAAATCCGCGGCTTTCAAAAATTCCCCATTTACCGTTAGCTCCCTTGGTGCGGATGGCTACAAAATGAAATCCGGGAGTAAGACTAGTGGTTGGGATACTTGCAATAAAATTGGCTGTGGCTCCAGATGTAATTGGAATGGCCGCACCGTTTCCAACTCCCGGATCGGTATCAAAGAAATATTCTGCAGCGACAAGATTGGGAACATCAGTGGTTGATGTTGTTATATAAAATCCACGGCCTTCAAACAAACCCCATTTTCCATTAGCCCCCTTAGTACGGATCGCTAAAAAATGAAAACCTGCTGCCAAACTGTTAGTAGGAATACTTACTGTGAAGTTTGTTGTTGCTCCAGGAGTAACAGGAATGGGTGTTCCACTTCCGTGGCCAGGATCTGTATCAAAGAAATATTCCGCAGCAGTAATATTTGCAGCATCGCTGGTTGTGGTGGTAATGTAAAATCCACGAATTTCAAAATTACTCCATCTGCCACCGGTTTCTTTTACGCGAATGGCAAGCTGATGAAACCCTTGTGGTAATGCGCCTGTTGGAATGTTAGTGGTGAAAACAAGATTGCCGGTATTGGCTGCTAGCGTAATTGAAGTAGCGTTGCCAACACCTGGATCAGTATTAAAAAAATATTCAGCTTTTAGTAGAGTCTGAGAAAACGAAGTGAAATATGAAAGGTAGGCAATAAGCAGTAAGCAGTAGGCAGTAAGTTGCTTACTAGACATCGTCTTGATAGCTTTATCTCTATAACCAATCAAACTGATCATCTTCTTTTATGATACTATACAAATAATGTTGACTCAATCTTTGCCAACTGCTTACTGCCAACTTTTTAGTTCGAATTCAATTGCTCTTCCGTGCATCCACCGTTACACTCAGATTGCCTCCGGGTGTTACCGTAGGCGTGGTAATGTTCATGCTGAAGATGCGAGGCAACCGACTGTTGCGACTATTGGTCCAGTTTAAACTGCCTGTAACATCAAAGAGTAGTCCCACGTCTTTACCATCACTGCCCGAATTGTTAGCGGGGCCACTAGCGATTGTGAAGTTGAGCATGGGACTTCCGTTATTGCCATTAATACTTGTTTGATCAAACATCCCAGGACTTGTATTGGCCACATTGCCTCCGCCATCTACATTGCTGTTAACAGCCCATGGGGTGCCATTGCTGACCGCATTGGCTGAGTTAAGTGTAATGTTGTTGGTGATGTTATTATTGAATGTGCTAAAGCTCAAGCTTAGTCCGGCATTGGCCTGATTAAAAATATTATTAGAAAGGCTAAAAAAGCGACAGTTGTTAAACAACTGGATGCTGCTACCACCTGCATTGTTACTACTGTAAAACAGGTTATGATCAAACCGGATATTTACGCTATTGAAAACATTATTAATCTGAGTGCTAAGGAAACCTGCGGTAAAGAAAAACATGTTGTTCTGAAATAGAAAGTTCTGGTAGGTGAGCGAGGAATTAAAATTCAACGTATTATAAAATATGCATCCCTCGATTAAGTGACCACTCGCACTCAAGTCCCAACTTAAGGCACCATTAAATTGGCACCGGATAACCCGAATATTGTTAACAGCGAGGTCTCCACCCACAGCAATATGAGAAGCATTTACCGTGGTAGTAAATATCAAGCCTTGAAGTTCTGACCCGTCTGGAGTGCCACCGGCAGGGGAATTGCGTATGTTAGCTCCGGCAACCAATACCTGCAAGGGCAGGTTTTTATCAGGTGACCACCCGGGGCCGATTACCGTAACTTTTTTATCAGTAATGGTAAATAGGGCATACGTATTGGGACTGCCATATACATACACCGTGTCGCTGTCGGCACTTGCATCAATAGCAGCTTGTATTGTATTAAACTGTCCAAGCGTGGATGGATTGTTGCTCACCGTGCGCACTGTTGCAAATGCACTCCAGCTTACCAGCGCCAACAAAACAAGGGTTGTTAATTTTTTCATATTCTTCAAGATTAAATTTTACTTCACTTTAAAATCCAGTTCAGAAACGATTTCCGCATCACTGTTTTTGTCGAATACTCTGATTTTGCAATGATAGGTTTCGCCTGAATTCATGGGAGTACCAACGGTTACAGAGCCACGCATAATCGATGCGTCTTCTGCTGAAAACCCTTCCGTATAGGAAGCCAGCAAATCCGCTTCATTCAAAATATCAGCACCACTTGCATCGGTAACCTGTAACGATAGACCCGGGAATGCCTTACCATCTTTCAATGTATAGTTTTCGATTCCCTGATAGACAATTGAAAACTTTGTGTCCAATGGAATTTCATTGGTGGCAAGTTGTTTGTCTTCTGCATCTACAACATAAATTTCATCTACGCTGAATCCAGTGTAACTTGTTTTGGTGCCGGTGTTAACATCCAACTTTACTCCGGCTGATGCACTGAAATTAAAACCGCTATCCGTGTCGGTTGAGTCTCCGGAATCAGATGAATCTTTTGAGCCACCACAAGCAAATAGGAGTACAGAGCAAAATGAAAGTAAAAAATAGGTTAGACGATTGATTTTTTTCATGGCAGGTAAGGTTTGGTTAGGTAACAAATAAAGTTAACCAATTTAAAAGTACTATCCCCCAAAAGGGGGATTTTCAGAATGGTGTAAAGTAATCCTGCCGTATCTTTGCCCGATTTTGAAATCTAAGCATGAATAAAAGTTCAGTATTTGTTCTAATTGGCCTTATTAGTCTGTTGTCAGCTATTGACGTAATACCAGTCAATGCGCAATCGCAACGACCAAAAATAGGTCTGGTGTTAAGTGGCGGTGGAGCGAAGGGAATTGCGCACGTTCGGATCTTACAAGTTCTTGATTCGCTTGGCATAGTGCCCGATTACATTGCCGGCACCAGCATGGGCTCAGTAGTAGGGGGCCTTTATGCGGCTGGTTATAGTGCTCATGCGATAGATTCCATCACCCGATCAATTGATTGGGGAAATCTGTTTTCTAATTCGGTTTCCTTTGAAGAAATTAATATTGAAGAGAAAGACGAGTTTGGCCGATACATTTATGAGTTGCCCCTGGTTGGATTAAAGCCACAGCTTCCGTTAGGTTTGGTGGAAGGCCAGAATATTGAAGAACTGTTGGCAAGTTTATTTTTCCCAGTTAATGCAATTACTGACTTCAATAAGTTGCCAACGCCCTTTCTTTGTGTAGCCTCCGATATAGTTAAAGGCCAACCGGTAATTTTGCGCAAAGGCAGCCTGGTATCGGCTGTTCGCGCCAGTATGTCCATCCCCACTGTATTTACACCCGTCCGAATTGGCGATCGGTTGCTGGTAGATGGTGGTGTGTATGTAAACTTACCCGTAGAGTATTGTAGAAATATGGGTGCCGATTTTATTATTGCTGTGGATGTTGGTGGCGGCTTAATGCGTGAAGACGAACTTAAATCAGCCGCACAACTTTTGATGCAGACTACGTTTCTTGCCAGTAACTTTAGTTACGAAAAGGAAAAAGGATTGAGCGATATTTTTGTTGATGTCTTCAAACATTTGAAATACAGCACCATGGATTTTGAGCAAGGGGCCTCCATGATGCAAAGCGGAAATATGGCTGTTAAGGAAGTGATGCCGCAGTTGGTAGAACTGGCAACCCGTATGAAATCATATTCCGTTCGGATAAGACCAGCCCTATCAAATTTATCCGGACAGTACAAACTGCAGACGATTACTACGGATGGAGTAAGCACGCTTAACAAAGACCTTGTGCTTGAAAAATTTGGCTGGCGAAGTGGGAACCTGGTAAGTCGGGATCAGATTTCTTCAAGTGTTCATAAGTTGATGGGCACGCGATTGTTCAACAAGATCAGTTATACGATAGATGGCGATACCATTAAATCATCGTTAACAATCCATGCCAGTGAAAAACCAGCCGATGCAGTGAAGTTTGGCATTCACTATGATACCGATCGCGGGGCGGGATTGATTCTTAATTTCACCAGGCGAAATTTATTCTTGCGATCCTCACGGCTTGTAACCACATTCGATCTTGCTGAAAACCCCCGCGGGCGATTTAATTACTTCTATTATATGGGGAACAAGTCGCTCTGGTGGCATCATACCGAAGTGTATGGCGAGCGGGTGATACAAAACTCATTTATCAACGGCACTCCCATTCCGGATGTGATTAGTGGATATATATCGGCAGCTACCCAGCTTAACCGATCGATCGATCAAAAAAGCTTGTGGGGCTTTGGATTACTTTGGCAATGGAATCAGCTTAAGCCGAAAATAGATCCGCGCACAGAACTGAACCCCGACCCGTTGTCCATCATTAAGTATACGTTTAAAACCCTGGGCGGGAAAGTACATTATCAGTACAACACTTTCGATCGGGTTTATTTCCCAACAACAGGTAAGTGGATTCGGATCGAAGCAAAAGGAAATTTCTATAACCCGTTTGACGCGCAGTTGTATGAAAATAATGTCTCAACTACGAATGACACTACATTCAATGGTATTGTGCAATCGTATGTTCGATTAAATGTTAAGGCTCAAAAGAATATTCCATTGCATAAACGAACTACCCTGCAGTTGATTGGCCAGGTAGGTTTAACGCAGGAACTATTTACTCAAACAGACAGATATTCTGCGTACTCAATAGGTGCGGGTGATTTTATTTCAATCGGGGGAATAGTGCCAAGGCCGCGCCCTAATAATTTTACATTTGTTGGATTGAAAGAGGCTGAACTATCTGCCCCACAGGTGATGATCGCCACGGCTCAACTTCAATATACGGTAAGCAAGAATATTTTCATAACACCAACGGTAAACTTATTGGTGGCGGGTTATGATGCTTCCGATTTTTGGACAACTCTTGGCGATTTTAATTTTAGCGGTGGCACCACCGATCGGGCCTTTTACCAGGTTGGGTATGGAGTCTCAGCAGGATATATGTCATTGATTGGCCCCATACAATTAGCCGCTTCAAGCGATGCGCAGGTAGATAAGTTCAGAGTATTCTTTAGTATTGGGTTTAATCTATAGCTTGTAAATACAAATAATCATTTCACGGTAAACGCCCAAGAGCTTTCTATCCAAACAGTCGCGTTGTTCTTGTCGGTAATTTTTATCTGGCATATATATAGTTTACCAACTTCCATCGGTTCGGTAACGTTAACGGTGCCACGCAATATGGCTGCATCTTCGGGCGATAAACCATCAGCATAGGATGCCAGTAAATCTTCTTCCTTTACAACCAGACCTTTGTCGCCTGTTACCAGCATAGATAATTTTGGAAAAGCCTTCCCATCTACAAGCGTATAGCTTTTGATGCCTTCAAATACGATGGAAAATTTAGAATTGAGCGGAACTTCTTCACCATCAATTTTTTTATCATCGCCATCTACCAGGTGAATGGTTTCAACGGTTAATCCTTCATAAATGGTTTGCAGGTTGGTGTTATCAATGTCCCCTTTAAATCCTTTGGTACCGTCTTCGTTGGTAATTTCATTATCCTTGATTTCCATGTCTCCTAATTTTAGTGCTTCTTTTTTTGATGAGCCACCACATCCTGCAAGCAACATGCCCGAAAGGATAGTGACTAAAATTTTTCCTCTGATGTTTTTCATAGATGGTTTTGGTTAATAGTATTTGAACCTCCTGTTACTTAACTTTTATAAGGGGATAGTGCACACCCGGTGCATCTTTTTTAGCAATGTGCAAAACGCGACCGCCCTGCAACGCTTCAAAATAGGCTGTGAATACCTGAGTATTGCCACCATAACCGGTCATGGTAATTTCCCAGTCGGTTACCGAATAGTTTCCTTTGTACTTGTTGTCAAACACAACCTGCGGGCCGCCCATTGTTCCCATGGCTCCGGAAATATTCGCGTTATACTCGCCATTACTTCGGAAAAAGAATTCTTGCCCGCCCTGACTGAACTGCATCCCTGCGCTTTGCCCGGTGTAAACGTTATAATATTGAAGAGCCGAAGAACTGGAGCTGCTCCAGTCACCGAGAATGTCTTCTTTGGTTATGGCAAACCGATTGGCATTCCGCATGATCTTCAGCGCATCCAGATTCGGGAAATGCCGGAGGTATTCTTCTTTTGAAGGAGATGCCGCGAGGGTACAAAAGTCAACTCCGCTTTCTTTGATAACACGAAACCCGATGAACACATTTTTTCCGGTGCTCTTTTCTATACCGGTTCCTTCAGCGTAGTAATTAAAGTATCCGATACCTTGTACATCCGGATTTAACCAGAGGTTGGTAACCGTGTAGAGGGAATTCACCAGGCGGTCCCAATGATATTGTGTCGTCTCCCGTTCACCACCGGAATTAAATCCGGGAATACCGTGATAGCTGTAATACCGGGTGTTCTCTTTGGTTAACTCAATGTGATCATTCATAACTACTGCTGTCCAGCCATCGTCAAAGTGGGTGGTGGTTTTGGTGATGCCACTGCCATTGAGATCAGGTGCAGGTGATTCTGTTATCGTTGGCTCAAAAGGTTGCGAAGTGTCAACTTCGGTTTTTAGCATTTCAATGGAATCCAGAAATCCCTCGGCCTGGGTTTTATACGCCCGGCTGTTCATGCTCACCGTTACACTGGCAACGCGACCATAACCGGAAATCACATTCAAAAGAATAATGGATTGGCGGTTCTGCCACATAAAGTTGCCAGCACCCGACTGTACTGTCCAGCCCTCTTGCGTAACCACTTCCGGTACGGGTTTGGCAATACCTTCATGAAGCTTGGCAACCAGTTCGTTCCACTCATGATCAAAGTCTGTAGTTAAATCTCCACTGCTGCCCATACTTTTGAAAACAGAAATGCGGCACCACTCTCCTGTTTTGGAATCAGTGATCACGTACGATAAAGCAGAATTATTGGTTTCTTTTTTCCACCCTCGTGGGGACAAATAAGAGACCATATCAAAATTTTCTCTAACCTGACCTAACAGAATAACCGGGCCTAGAATAACGAAGGCAGCGGTTAACAGGGGCGAAGAGCTTTTCATAGTAATCTATTGAGTTAAGGTATGACCTGATGATTTATTTACCGAGTATTGTTTGCAAGGCTGAAATATCGAGCGCTTTAAAAAATTCCTCATTCGCCATCTTAAAGATGGGTTCATTGGGAATATTATAATATAAAGACATGAACTGTGGCGATGACTTTGGCAATTTAGCATTGAAGTAGGCCGGATTAGGCCGGATCACATAACTTGAATAGATATGATCGGCCGCAACAAATCCGGGAAAATCAAAATAGCCCTTTATGCGATCAATAATGGCGGGCGCACTTAATGTCTTGTCATCAGAAAGAAGAATGGAATTCACCACGGCCAGATTTTTAGTGTATTGCCCGTTGTCAATCTCCAGTTGATTTTTATATTGCACAGCGCTTTGTTCCTTGAACTTATTCGCCTCAGTTGCATTAATATTCTTCAACTGTTTATATGTTTCCTCAGCGGTTTTTAGATTGTTCGCATAATTGGTTTCTGCTTCTTTAATTTTTTTCTCATAGTAGACTTTCAGGTTGCCGGCAAATTCTTTTTTAGAGACGTAATAGAACGGAAGTTTTCCATCCAGCGTGATCAACCAATAATGTTCTTTGTCACCCGTCCTTCCGCCAGTCCCTTTGCCCCAGTACCAGGCAACGCCCTCCTTTACTGCCAAATCATCAACCAAGGCAAAAGCATCCGTCATGGGATTTTCCTGGTAGGGTTCGCTGGGGACGAAGAGGCTTTGACCAAAAGTAAAAGCAAAGTCATTGATATGAATGCGAACAACCTCGAGTTCACGACCCTCACTCAGTTTTTCAAGAATCTTTGCTTTATTGTAAGGGCAATCGTGCTTTGTGAAAGTAAAATCAACAGTGTAGTAATTGCCGGTATTCACCTTTAGCGGTACCCGGGATTCATCGAAAAATGCACTGTGGAAATAGACGTCCACTCCTTTGGGTGCGTATTTCTTTTTAGGAGGTTGTACAATGTTGTTTATTACCGTGCGCTGCCTGGCCAGGTCAGCAGCCGCAATGCTGGAGCGGGCAGGATTTTGTTCTTCATCCCAATACCCAGGTTGTTTCAGCAGGGTGGGCATGTCGCAAGGTTGGGCCGCAGCAAATGCCAACAAGCAAAGCTGTGCGAGGATTGTAAGGATAAATGCTTTCATGTTTTAATTGTTAAATACATTCACTGAGCCACCACTGTTCCAGCCAATGCGACTGGTTACACCCACGCTAACCATGTCTCCTCCAACCGATTCAATCACCTCACTTCCGGTTTTTATTTCCACCCCCGCTTTTGCTTCCACCCCGGCTATAATTCCAACATCGGTAATTCCTTCTTTATCGAACTCAATAAAACCCGCGAGTTTTCCTTCCAGCTCGGCTTTTATTGGGCCGGACGATACCCCAATACTTTCTGAGGCACCAATCTCAACTGACCCCCGGATGATTTCATCTTTCCAGTCATGATAGTCAAGCGAGAAGTTAACGGGGCCTACACCACCCTCATAGTGCGATTTTCCGCAGGCCATGCGCCAACTGATTATCGTAGGAACACTTAGCTCAACTACGTTTGGGCAGTGCAGGTCTTCGAAGTCAGCCAATTTAGTGACAGCATGTTTCGAAGCAAGTGGCACTTGTTTACATACGCCATCTTCCGGCTCAAACCGTACAGGATGAGTGGATGAGATATAGCCTAACCACTTAGCTTTTTCGTTGAGTTTCCAGGCCTCAACAGCATCCTCAGGCAACGTGTATTGAATATAATAGGCTCTTTCATTCATCACTCTTTCCATAGCCCTTAAGTAGGACTTATACCTTGATTCTAGTAATGAATTAGCCGAGGAGAGAAAGGTATTTCGAACAGACGTTAATGCAGTACAATAATCTTTAAAAGGATTCGGTTTACCTTCACCCATAAGCGGCTCGAATTTTTTATGCACCTTTCGCACTTCCTGATCCCTGATTTCTTCCAGCTCCGCAATATTCTTGACAGCATCTTGCATTGCTTCTTCTTCCCGGTTCAGAATATTCATGAGCGAGCCCTCGGTGCTGGACATGATATAGTCCAATTGGATGGATGCTTTTTTTGATAGCATCGATACATCCGCACCTTCACCTTTGGCTAACGCTTGTAGATTTTTAGAATAGGTAGCATTGAAATTTGATTCTGCTTTTCCCCGTTGCGCAGCCAATTCAGCTTTTCTTTTGTTACACATCTCGACAAAATCCCCCCACTCTGTTTCAAGGCGTTTGTTTTCATCCATGTTTTTTGGATAGCCCGGCCACACGAATTTGGAGAGACCCAGGGCATCTTGAGGTAGCGGCATGTTCCAGGGCACATCTTTACCATTAAGGGTATACCCTAGTTGCTTTAAAGAGGATTGCTTTTCAGCACTGTAAGCCCGGGTTATGGATTTTTTTAGAAGCGTTATCGCTTCGGAGTTATTCCCTTTTGATTTTGCAATCATAGCTTTCGTGAAGTTCGCCTGTGAATGATTTGGAAATAACGCAATGGCACTATCAAGATATTTTTCTGCACGATCAACATCTCCAAGTCCCAACCACGCATGACCCATATTATTGAGGATCGTACTGTTTTTCGGATAATCTTTATTGAGATTGATCAGGATCGGCAAGGCCAGTTCTTCGGTCCGCGCCATAGTGAGAAAGGCTGCGTAGTTATTTAAATGATCAGGATTGGTTGGATCATCCTGGCAGGCGCGGCCCATCAGGTAAATGGCAGGTTGCAGTACACCTAGCAACCAATAACCCGAAGCAGCCGTTGATACGGCTCCGGGCTCCTTGTATTTTGCTTTTACTGCTGTATAGGCTTCTTTACCGGCCGCGAGTTTTTTGGCATCCATGCGCTGTTCTACTTTAGCCGTGGTAGATTTAACATAGAGCGTGAGTTCGCTGCTGCTCATCGGTTTCATGCGTACGGAAGAGATGCGCGCCTGATCTTTTTTCGGGATTGTGAATTCTCCTTCGCTTAAAGCATCTTGATATTGTTGGTCACTAAATTTTGGAAGGGAACCCAGGCCGGGCATTTTAACACCCATGCCCTCCATCATTTTCTTTTCCTCCTCACTCAAGCCTTCCATTTCTTTCTGTGCTTCGCGCATCATCTCATCAATCTCTTTTTGAGTTGGCGGTTTATCTTTTGGTTTCGGCTTTTGTTGAGCGAATCCTAGCGAACCAATCAGAACCAACACAAGAATTGTCATAATTTTCCTTGTCATAACTTAATAGTTTAAGTGACCTGGCCCCTGCTGTTTGACAGAATAAAATTGCATGATTAGAAAATTCCATCCATCCCTGAAAAAGGGGATTTCTCAGAAATTCTGTAGAGAGAGATGCTTACTTCATAGATAATCCATACGGAAAGCCAATTAAACAAACCGCGCGGTTGAAACGATTAGAAGGGTATTTGTTATTGAATTTGATTGTTGGGGTCACTCAACTTTTCCATATCCTGTATAGCCGGTTGGGTAAGCAGTATCTTCAAGCCATAAGATTCGCACCCCCTTTGCACATGAGAAATATGCATTGTAAGTCTTTGGTTTCCCTTCCAGGTCAGAAAAGTTTATCTGCCAGTTGTTAGGTAAAGAAAACTGGCCAGTTGATTTTACATTTTGAAATTTGATGCTACCTACAAAACCGCTGGCAACACTGAGGTCCCATTTGTACGTATTCTGGGGACCAAACTCAAAGTTTTGGTTCGATGAATGAGTATCCATTCCGGCACTGGCGCCTGTGTATGCATTCACATATTGCTGGGTTCCGGAAAAATTGTTTGTCCATTTACCGGTAAGGTCAGAGGCGGCTACAGCGAATTTATTGTAGTTGGCCATTTTTTCCACGTTCTCCCAACCGTAGGAAGTTTCATGATAGGCGCCAAATTCCTGTTCAAAAGTTTTTTTATCAGGAGTTATAAACTCAAGATACCTTCCGCTCCCATTCGAATAATTCATTTTAAATAGTACAACATGAACTGACTTGCCAGTTGTTTTTTCTACGGCATCAGCTTCCGCGAACTCAATGGATTGCCAACTATTAATTGGTTTAAACTCAAAATTACTGGCACTACTGTATTTTGGAGCAACCAGTATATTCCAGGCATTCTTTAATCCATCCATCAGCACGGAGTTGTAAGTATCCGCATTCTTATTGGGGTAATGAATAAGCACTCTTGTGTTTCCTTTCGTAACCTGCACCCAATCTTCTTGTACAATGCTTACCCAGCCATCATCAAAGTTGGTGGTTGTGAAAGCAAACCCTGAAGTTGGCGCTGGAACCGTAACAGTCTTTTGCTCAGTATTTTCCTTTTGAGTAGTGATTTCCGGAATTGAATTGGGTTGTTTGTTACTTTGTGTCGCGGATGCATTGTTGGTTGTAGCTGGCGGAATTGTAATTTCAGGTTGGGTGTTTACCGACTTCACAGCAGATAAATACAATTGTGTATCCCTTTTATTAGACTCCAGATACATTAATAATGTGGTCGTGTTTTTTTTGAGCTGCCAATACTTAGTTTGCCCCGATATAGAGGTAAGTTGCCAGCCTGCCTTTTGAGCCGAAGATTTTACCTGATCGAACGTCCCAGACCCAACTGTTCCGGTGAGTGTAAAAACCTCAACAGCATCCTCCAGTATAATTTGATTATCCTTGGCTATCATGTCCAATAGTGTTTTGGCTGAGGCAGTGGCTAAAATTCGTTTGTCCTGTTTAGCTCCGGCCGGCAGTTCAATGCCTGAAAGTTCTGAACGTTTAACGGGTGTAACTTTTGATTGACCCAATGCCGATACAATAAAAAGCGCCAGAAAAATTATGCTCACAAGGTGCTTCATAAATCAACTTATTTAAATTATTTAGCTAACCCATATTTTGTATAAATACCTGAGCCTGGAACGTTTGCATCCAATAGGTTTAAAAGTCGTGCTCCCTTTATGCATGACCAGAACGCATGAAACGTACGCGGACCGGTTTCAATCTTCGAAAAATAAACCTGCCAGTTAGTAGGCACATTAAATTGGCCGGATGATTTTACTTCGTTAGCCTTCATATTTCCAACCACACCATTAACAACAAGCAATTTCCAGTTATAGGAATTATCCGGATTAAAAATAAATTCTTCCTTCGACTGGTTGATATTCATGCCGGCATATTGCCCTGTATATACATTATACAGTTGTTGTATACCACTAAAGTCACTGGTCCATTTACCTTTCAGGTCAGAAGCGGCAACGGCAAACCTGTTATAACCAATCATATTAGTCAATGGAATCATAAGGTCTTCGTTGCTGTCCCATTGTATTGTTTCAGGATCAAATTTGTAATGCTGTATGAAGGTATTTTTGTCGGGAGCAATGAACTCAAGCCAGCCGGTTTGTCCCCGGTGGAAGAAAACAATAAAAACATTTTTCCCGGTGACATTTTCAGTTGCATAGCCCATGCCGAGGTAAGGCCGTTCGTATGTAGTGATGTAAGTTGTTTTATAATTTTTCAGATTACTGTATCGGGGTGCAACTAAAATATCCCATGCTGCATTTGTCATTGGTCCGGGATCGGCAGGAAATATTGTTCCTTCTTTTGGATAACGTAAAAGCACCTTCATGCTCCCCTTCTTTACCTCCACCCAATCTTCTTGCACTGTGCTTACCCAACCATCATCAAAGGTGGTGGTGGAGAATGCAAATTTTCCGTTTGCTAGTGGTGCATTTTGCTGTGCCGGTTCTTTTTTTACTTCCTCGGTTGTTGGCTGTTCACCAGGTAATTTGATGGGTTTATAATCAGGGCCAGCCGGACTAAACCTCCAACCTGTGGGAAAGGCATCGCTCGCGTTATATTTTCCATCGCGTATTGTTTCCTTACCGTAAATTAGTACAAGGCCAGTTTCCTTGAGCTCAGGAAAGAAATGTGGTGTAAACTGATACGTTATTTTTTCCAAGGGCTTATTCTGGCTGCTGATAAGGTCTTTATAACCTTCAAAGCCTGCGGGTTTACTCCAGGCCTCTATCACATTTGTTTTTGGATCAAGGGTAACCGTATTTCCATTAATGGTAAAGATGCCGCTTTCTCGTGTCAGCAATGTTTCGGGATCGCCTTCCACATAGGTTTTGATAACGTATGTATAGGTGCCGTTAGCGTTAAAGATGTATTGATACCCTGTAGAACTCCAGCGACCTCCGTAAAGCGAAACACCGGTGCCTCTTCTCCAGATTCCAACGATCGGTGAGTTAATGCTTGTGTTAGTCGTTTTGTTTTGAGTCGTTTGGGTGACAGGTTGAGTTGGTGATTGATTGACTGGTGGTGCAACGGGCAGAACGACAGCTTTAGCGGCAGGTTCAGTTACCGGTTGCGCAGCTGGCTGACTCGTTGTGTTCTCTGCCTGGGCACTGAAGTCAGGCGTAGCGATAGCCTCAGCAAAATAGAGATTGACTCCCTTTGTCTCGATTGAAAAATAAGCGATCACAAAGCTCTTTTCTTTCTGTAGCCATAAATAATTATCTCCTTCGGTAGCAATAATTTTCCAGCTTTTGGCAGAAAGTCTTTGCACCAGTGAGTCCTTATTAAACTTACTTAAAGAAGCCGGAGGCAATACCAGCACTTCAGCGGTGCGCAACGTTGTCTTCCTTTTATCACTTTCGGTGTCCATCAAAAAACCAGCCATGGATTGACTCAGCAGTCTGCCATCCTGTTTACTGCCAGTGGGTAAATCAATACCGGTTACGGTAGATTTTGTAGCGGGAGTAAGTTTTTTCTGTGCATAGATGGTTGTTACAGAAACGCAAAGAAAAAGGAGAAGTATTTTTTTCATATCAAGTTTGAGAGGACTCGCCTGGAAGTTCACTTTGTTAATTTAAAAATTTGTCCACTCTGTTTGAGCATCAGCATCCCATCCGAATTTTTTGGATACCACTTGCACTCCTGTTCTATCGGTTTGATAATAGATCCAGCCAATGCGGGTGGCTTGCAGGGTTACGGTTGTGTTCATTGCACTGTTGCAACCCATGGCTTCAGCACAGGATGTTACTGAAATATTTTCCATTTTAATTATGTAAGATGTAACAGGACTTCCCCCGGTTTGACTTCCTGACAATACGGTGATCTGCCCGTTTAAAAGCAACTCACCATTGGCCAAAGCTCTTTTCAAGTCGGCCGAAGCGCCCGTCACGGGCATCGTGAAGGTAACTACCGTATTATTTTTACCACCCGAATTTATGGATGTTGCTGCGATCCATCTTTCAAATCCCTTGAGGGTGGATTCACCTTTGATCTGAACTCCCTTGGGATCGGTGAGTTTAACATACACCTCTGTTTTTTGTGAAAAGCCAATAATGGGTGTAAGGAGCAGAAGAAAAAGGATAGTTTTCATTCTAGTTTGGTTTAAGATTTTATGAATAATGGATTTTATTGTTTCGTGATTTTAATATTGCTCACATAGTATTTTTCAGTTTCGCCATAACTGTTGGCATGTAGAAATTGTAATTGACTAAACGCCACATTTGCAGGCATCGCTTTTGGATACTCTGCAATCAGGGTATCATTCACAAAGATCTGCAGGGCTTCTCCTTTTTTGGTAATGACGACTTTTGCTTTGTTTAATATTTTGTCATTTGAAAAGTTGGGGGCTTTATACCATTTCGTGCGGCCTTCATAATCATTGCCAAAATTGCTTTCTACCTGAATTTCACCGTTCGCTCCACCATAGCCCGGACTGATGGAAAACCGGAATGAGTACGCTGAGCCATTATCTTTTGCTAACACCACATCAAGCCGTTTGCCGCCCCATGTAAAATCTTTTGGTGCCGCTACATCAAATGATAATTCAAAATTTGACGGGAATGGGTTTTTAAGATTACTTGATTTAATGGCGTGACCTTTTACTACAATCCAATTTCCGGCTGCTTCTGGTGTTTCTGCAACAACTGCTTTCTCGCCATTAACTAAGTTGCATGTCCAGTTGGCAGGTGATTTGCCAATAGCTGTACCTGAAAAATCTTCAAAGAAATAAACGTTTTTATCAGCACTGTTTTTTTTGCTGGTTTCTGATGCTTCGGTTACAATTACTGCCTCTTTAAATAATGGAGAACGAAGAGGCTTATAAGGTTGACCCTTTACTTTTTCCGGGTCAAAGAAAAAATTATAGACATAATCGAAATTGAAGTTGTTGATGATGGACTCGTGCATGTGTTTTTCTACAGGATCATTTAACGTACCATTCCAATACATATAAATCCACTGGGGTTTATCTGTTTTACAAAGTGCTTGGATAGCAGGGTCAACTTTATAAACAGGATTCGTTTTTTTAATAGGAGGACCTTGCTCGTCCAATTGGTATCCTGCAAAGATATCGTACCCATTGGCTAGCGTAATTAATTCAAAGCCTGTGTTATACAGATAAGCCGGTTCACTGATACGGGTTTTGTATTTTTCCCTCAATTTGGCCAGTGTAGTTTTCGCCTTTTCAATTTTTTCCATTTCAGACTTTGTATAAAACTCAATATCCTTTTGATTCCCCTGTGTTTTTTCAAAAATCTTTTTCTTTTCAATTTCCCAATGAACAGGAATTACTTCTTCTGCAACGCGAAGTACTTCACCGATTGTTACGTGGATAAATGGCAGCTTATTGTCTTTGCTCAAAATCACCGCCTTTATTTGTTGATACCCGTTCGCTTCAGGGATCACCATGCAGATATACTTTCCAACAACCGGGTGTTTAGCAATGTTGTAAAGCTTGGTATCCTTGTACTCCTGAGATCTTGGATCTTTTAATAAGTCTTCATCCATGCCCGGGATGGTGAAATACTGCTGTTTGTTTGTTGTTAAACCTCTGATAAAATAGGAGGGTACTTCATTCGCCATGATACTCCATATGGCACTGTGGTTTGTTGCCGGTACCAGCTTTCTGCTACTATTATATTTTAGAAAGTAATAGGTGTGGGCTTCAACACCATAGTTTGGTGGTAGTGCTGCTGAATAATCCTTATAGAAAAAACGCTCAGCTGAAACTACTTTTTTTACATCCCCCAAACCGCCTATGGGTACATAACTGGCCTGAATCCAGTTGGCAATTGAATCACCTATCGAAAGTTGAGCTGCTGAATAAATTTTGGTATCTACCTTTAGTGGCTCTTTGGTTCCTTTAAACTTGTACACTTTCATCCAGCCCAGCACGCTATCTGCATAGAGTTGGCGGGGGAGTTCCTGAGCAAAGGATGTTGCCACCAAACCGAAGAACAGGAAAAATAGAATAACCCGGATCATTTTTTTATCTCTTAAAAGCCCCTTGTAGTAATCCTGTACTCTCTATGGATGATTTTCCACTGATTAAACTCACCTGTCCCTGCACACCTGCATCTGCCGATAAATCGCTTACACCTACACCAGCCATACTGCCGCCATCAATAACATCGGTTCCAGCGCTTACCCCGGCATTTACTTTTACAACGATATCTTTTAATCCACCCCGGTCAAACTCGGCACCTACGGCAGCGCCAATAGAAGCCTCTGCTTTTAACGGTCCATTTTTAATACCGGCTCCGGCACTCACACCCAGTTCAACCGAGCAGCTCATAAACTGATCGTTAAATGTTTCTTTGT
Organism: Cyclobacteriaceae bacterium; assembly: GCA_040079965.1. GTDB lineage: Bacteria > Bacteroidota > Bacteroidia > Cytophagales > Cyclobacteriaceae > ELB16-189. The sequence continues at coordinate 1,436 of JBEBJH010000005.1, read as the reverse complement.
TCATATCCTGTTTTAATCCAAGCTTTATAAACTTTAGATCCAACTCGGTAGTCATTCTGCTACAATCAGTTTTGATGGTGCCTACCGGGGTTGAAAATTGACTGTGGTATTCGCAATGCACATCGTCAAACTCAGATAACTTACCTCCGGATTTAGTGGGTGCTTTAGGCTGGCATTTATACTGGGTTATAGATTCAAACGAAACATCTGAAATGGCCTTTAACCAGCCTAGTTCAAAAGATAGTTTAGTTACTTCAAACTGTTCTGGCCATTGGATAAATTGGTACCAATAGATTTCTTCATTCAGTTTTCGTTTGGTGATATCTAAATAAGCATCCCATTTTCTCTGCAACCCCGGATTGTAGGCTGATAAATACGCATCGGCTACTGCTTTCTTTTGCGGACAAAAGTCTTTGTTGGGTAGTCCCTCACCGGTTTGTTCGGTATCTGCTTTATTGAGGATTTCCATTTGCGCTTCATATTTTTCTTTAAGGGGTGCAACCGTCAACATATGTGCAGTTAAATCTTTTAAAGCCTTAGTTACGCGAAATGCATAGCCATCATTGCCATCCGTAATTTCGTTTAGTTTAAGCAGGGCTTTAGGCGCATGAAATGGAACCAGGTCTAAGCTGCCGGTGACATAGCCACTATTCACAGAGTTATTTACAATAGCGATATTTTCCTTTACCCGCTGATCATTTGCTTTCATCATTACCTGTTCGGCTTGAGCCAGTCTGCTACTGAGGATTTGACTTTGAGCCGCACAATCTTCCTTAAACTTTTTCCATAGCTTTTCTAACACAATTGATTCGTCCACGGAAGAAGGAAAATCGGGATGTTTGAATGATGATAAATTCAGCGGATTAGGATTTGGTTTAAAGGGGAAACGGAGATCCTTGCCTTTTAGCTCATGGCCCATTTTTCTAAGCCTGTCTTCTTTCTCCTTTGAGTAAGCATGTTTAATGGATTTTCTCATGCACTCCACGGCAGCCGGTGTATTCCCTTTACTTTCTTCAATGAACGATTTAGTAAAATTAGCCTGCGGGTGGTAGGCATAGATTCGAATTGTACTGTCTAAATATTTAGTGGCTTTATCAATATCTCCGAGGCCAAACCATGCCTGGCCCAGGTTGTTGAGTACGGTACTGTTTTTTGGAAACTGGCGGTTTATTCTTTCAAACATGGGAATAGACAGTTGCTCGGCACCACTCATTGATAACATGGATGCATAATTGTTCAAGTTGTCGGTATTCGTGGGATTATCCAGGCAGGCTTTTCCCATAACATAGAGCGCTAACTCTGCCTTCCCCAACATCCAAAGACTGGCGGCTGTGTTGCCCGTGGCAATGGGTGAATTGTTTTGGGATTTTATTAGTTGATAAATTTCTTCGCCTTTTGTCTTTGAAGCAGATTTTAATTGCGCTACCTGTCTCTTA
>JBEBJH010000158.1:0-11860 GCA_040079965.1 Cyclobacteriaceae bacterium | reverse complement strand
CAGCTACATTAACTGTCAACTTATCGGATGCATTTTTATTGATATAAGGCCTGAAGATATCCATCGTAAAAATGGTAGAGGTGGAATTAAGCATGGAAGCCAAGGATGAAACAATAGCGGCCGCCAGCGCTGCTAACACCAATCCCTTTAGTCCGGATGGGATGAAACTACGAACCAACCATGGAAACGCGTTGTCATTAATAACCCCACCCTCTTTATTCAAGAAGCTAGGATCTAAGGTTTGAGAAGTCAATTGACCAGAGGCATCCGCATTCATAACATAAGCAATGATTCCTGGAACAACTACAATAAGCGGAATAATCATTTTTAAAGCGGCAGCAAACACAATTCCTTTTTGCGACTCCTCCAGGCTTTTAGCTGCCAGTGTTCTTTGAATAATGTATTGGTTAAAGCCCCAATAGTAAATATTGGCAACCCACATTCCGCCAACAAGCACGGCCAGACCGGGCAAATCCCACCAGGCATCTTTTCCATCGGGTGTAATAATTTCTCCTTTGGACAAGATCATTGAGAACTTACCTGGAACCGTATTATACACGTGAACAAATCCATCGATGATGCCACCCGTTGGTGAAACTTCCTGAAGGGTAATGAACGTAGTAACTAACCCTCCAATAACAAGGAGTACAACTTGTACAACATCTGTCCATGCAACTGCGGATAGTCCGCCCCACAATGAATAGGCTGCAGCAAATAAGCCGAGTGCCAGAATGCTACCCATCATCAAACTTCCATCACCTGAACCAATAACAGTATCCATGGCGCGGGCACCGAGGTAGAGAACCGTTGTAAGGTTTACAAATACAAACAGGGCAATCCAAAAAATCGCAAGAATCGTTTTCAGGTTAGTGCTGAAACGCTTCTCAACAAACTCTGGAATTGTATAAATCTCTTTCTTAATGAAGATCGGAAGGAAGAACTTACCCACGACCAATAATGTGATGGCTGCCATCCACTCATAGCTGGCTATGGCCAGACCTATGGCAAAACCCGAGCCCGACATTCCAATGAACTGCTCGGCAGAAATGTTAGCCGCAATCAATGAGGCTCCAATAGCCCACCAGGGTAGCGATTTACTTGCCAGGAAGTAGTCTTCTGCATTTTTCTGTTTGCCGTCTTTATCGCGGGAAACCCAAAGGCCAATGCCGAGGATCAATATGCAATAGGCGCCAAATACGACAATATCTAAAATTGATAAACTCATAAGTTAGGGTTAAGTGTGAACTCGTCAACTTTTCATAACTGTCAAATAGTATGGACACCCTGAGAAAAGTTAACCGAATAAAAATCAGGTTCTTTTTTGAAAGTAACAACATATTTCTTTCGAACCGCTAAAGAATATTTCTCTACTGCCTCCCTCCTAACCAGGTTGATGATGCACCCGCCAAAGCCACCCCCCATTTGCCGGGCACCCAAAACATCGTTTGGAAACTCCGCGGCCATTTCTACCAGCAAGTCTGATTCAATACAGCTAACCTCATATTCCTTGCTCAAACCCCAATGAGTTTCGAACATCAGCTTCCCAAAATCTACAAGATCGTTAGCCTTAAGCAAGTTGGCAGCTTGCTGCGTCCGTTTTATTTCACGTACAACAAACTGACATTTTGAAAATACAGCCTTAGAAACAAGACTTCGGATTGTTTCCAGATCAGGTTCTGTCACATCCCGTAAAGAGTGAACAGTTGAATTTTTCTTCTGAAGAAGAGAAACGCCTTCTTCGCAAGCTGCCCTTCGATCGTTATACGATGAAGACGCCAGTGAGTGTTTAACCTTTGTGTCGATTAATAAAACCTCAATCTCCGGAAAATGAAAGGGAAGATATTCATGCTCAAGACTCCGGCAATCCAGCAAAAGGGCTGATTCCCGCTTTCCAAATAAACTCGCATATTGATCCATGATGCCGCAGCGCACACCAGCAAACTCATGTTCAGCGCGTTGGGCAATGTGGGCCAATTCCAATCGCGTAAGTTTACACCCGAACAGTTCATTAAGTGCAAAACCAAACCCGCAACACAACGCAGCCGAAGAAGACATGCCGGCCCCGGTAGGTATGTTGCCGCCAAATAAACAATCAACTCCTCCAATAGTAAAGCCACGTTGCTTAAATCCATCCACAACACCCATCAGGTAATTGATCCATTGGCCTCCTGCTTTCAATTCATCTAACCGAAAGGAAATCTGTTTATCATAATCCACAGAATAAAAAGTAAACAGGTCGCTTTCACTTTTAGAAACTGCAAACTGAATGTGCTTATCAACAGCTGCGGGCATTACAAAGCCATCATTATAATCGGTGTGTTCACCAATCAGGTTTATCCGGCCGGGAGCAATAACCATGAAGGGTACTTTACTAAATTTTTCTACAAACAGTGAATGATAAGTCTCAGATAAACTCATAATTAGGTATAGATCCGACCGCAATCGGACGCCTGTTAACGTAATTGGACAGGGTTCCTCTTACCAATCGTCCTTTAAGCTCTAAAAATAAGGTTATTTTTCTGGTATCTGCTTTGGAATAACCTTTTAAACACCCAACCTATGTGGAAGAATTACCTCTTGCTCTTTTTCAGGAATCTTAGACGCCAAAAACTTTTCTCCACTATCAATTTGTTGGGGCTCACGGTCAGTATCTCCAGCGCCTTGCTCATCTATCTGTATGTTCGCCATGAATTTAGTTACGATCGCTTTCATTCTCACACTGACCGTATCTATCGGGTAAATCAAACTTTCATTTGGGGCGAGAATGATAATAATCAGTTTGCTTCTACGGGTCCCGGTGTTGCAACAGCCTTGCGGGAAGAATTGCCCGAAGCAGAACTAATCACCAGTATTCACACGCCCGGAAACTCCTTAATTTCCTATACTAATCCAACGGGTGAAATAATCACGTTTGAAGTGGACGAGGTGCTGGCTGCGGACACCAATTTTTTCAAGATGTTTTCCTTTCCCTTACTGAAGGGTAGTGCTGCTTCCGTTTTAAAGCAAGCAAATACATTGGTGATGACTGAATCCACCGCAAAAAAGTATTTCAAAGATGAAGATCCGATTGGAAAACTTGTGCGCCTTGGCAAAGCTGAAACTCAACAGACGTATGAAGTCACTGGTATCGTTCAGGATACTCCCGAGAACTCCTACATTGAGTTTAATGTGTTGCTTTCCATGAATAGTTTTCCGGCTGTCGAACGACTCCATTGGAGTTGGGTTTGGACACAGCTCGAAACATTTATTCGTTTAAAAGAAAATACAGATCTGGAAAATACTCGTACAACACTGGCGAAGATTCCGAGTAAATACGCAGAAGAGACCTTGCAACGCGTTATGAATGTTTCTTATGAGGAATATATTAAGTCGGGAAAAAAATGGGAGCTATTTCTACAACCCATATTAGACATTCACTTACCTGATCAAATGGTGTATAACCGCCTGAATGAGTCCGGAAATAAAAAGATTGTCTATTCCCTGATAGGAGTTGCAGGCTTTATCCTGCTGCTTTCGTGCGTGAACTTTATGAATTTATCTACCGCTCAATTCACGCGCAGGGTAAAGGAGGCAAGCATTCGGAAAATTTTAGGATTGGGCCGAAAGGAATTGAGCATGAACTATTTTCTGGAAGCGTTGGCATTCTGTGTGATTGCTCTTGTATTAGCTTTGGCCATTGCACAGCTGCTGTTGCCTGCGTTTAATCTGATCACCGGAAAATCGCTGCAGCTTGATTTGTTTGGAGATTCCAGTTTAATAATTTCATTGATTGGGCTGATGGCAGCTATGGCTGTAATTGCCAGTAGTTATCCAACCATCTTTCTTACTGGTTTCCATCCTGTAGAAGGAGTAAAAGGAAAATTAAAAGCAGGCAGCAAGGGAAAAGCGTTCCGAAGTGGACTTGTAGTATTTCAATTCAGTGTATCGATTATTCTGATTGTTTGTACGGCCATTGTATATCAACAATTAAGCTTTGTGTCAGAAAAAGACCTTGGATTTAACAAAGAAAACCTGCTTGCGCTTAGCCATGTGGAACACGTAAATGATGCTGAAAGCATGGCTAGTGCTGCCTTAAATGTTTCGGGGGTTGTTAACGCTACCTGGTGTTCTTCCTTGCCGCCAGAAGTATATGGTGGCGATAAGTTTAGTGCTGAAGGAATGAACAACCAGACTTTTGGACTTAATTATACTTCCGCTGATGAGCAATTTGTACCCACACTGGACATTAAACTCAAATACGGTAGAAATTTTTCAAAAGACATGCCCGGTGACGAAGAGCGGGTTATTCTTAACGAAGCTGCTATCAAGCGAATTGGCTGGACGGCAGACGAATCGGCTATTGGCAAAAAAATAGAATCTCCTGGTGGTGAAATTAAGTTTGAGGTAATTGGTATTGTAGGAGACTTCAACTACTGGTCACTGGAAAATTCCATCGAGCCCATGGCGATCTTTCACATCAAATCTAAAAACTTATTCGGTGTGGGTGATAAGCGATACCTCGCGTTACGAATTGAAGGACAAACCAGTAAGGCGTGGGAAAATACGATTGCTGAGGTCACCACACTTTGGAAAATACATGCCGGAGATTCGCCCGTTCAATATGAGTTTGTGGACCAGGCCTTTGCTGATACATTTAAAACCCAGCAGCAATTTGGAAAAACATTAACTGTGATGGCAACGCTCGCTATTATGATTGCTGCGTTAGGCCTCTTAGGCATGATCATCTATACGTTAGAGCAACGGACCAAAGAAATTGGCATCAGAAAAGTTTCTGGTGCTAGTGTTCTGGACATTCTCAAGCTGATCTCAAAAGGATACACTCAATTAATCATCGTTGCCTTTATTATCGGAGCCCCGCTTTCTTATTGGATCATGCAGCAATGGTTACAGGATTTTTCCTATCGCATCACTCCATCGCTGTGGATTTATGGCCTGGTTGGAATCGGAACATTGTTAATAGCCATGCTGATCACAGGTTATCATTCCGTGAAAGCAGCATTAACTAATCCGGTGGATGTATTGAAGGACGAGTAGTGTTTTTCATTCTGGCTTTAGTCGAGCTAAGTGATTGGCTACCATCCTGATTTCGCCATATGAATATTCTTCGCCCAGGCGTTGCTTCACAGGTGTGGTAGAACTTTCATTAGTTTCCTCAATAGCTTTCAGAATAGTAAGTATCTTCTCCTCAGACAAAAGTTCGTGGATTTCTATGTCGCCTGACTTAACCAACTGCGCGAGATGCCCTTCAATGGTGCTCTCCGCCAGGTTTCTGTTTTTTGCTATTGCTTTCTGATCTTGTCCTTCCCGGAAGGCTGCCAATGTTTCTTGCAGACTACTTCCCTTTTGCTGTTTTCCTTTTTTACGAACGCTTGGCTTTTTAAATGTTTCCAGCTGTTCTACTTCTTTTTCAGAAGGTTGATAGAAAACAATCTCTCCATAGCTTGCATGCTGGATGTGTTTGAGCTTAGTCGCCAATGCCTGCCGCACAATACCCACTTCGGCTAAATACTTTTTTACTTTCGCAGCCTTTTTCAAAGAATCTTCGTGTTGTTGTAAAGGCACCAACATTTCTTCCATGATGGCCTTCGAAAAATATTCAATAGCTTTTTGCATACGCGCAGTCAGTACATCAACTCCATGTTGAGCCACAGATGTAACCAATCGGTTCAACTCAGGTTGAAATTTTCTTGCCACTTCCTGCTTCTCATTTGCAACAACCAATAATTGATCCGCCAACGCAGAAGCCGCTTTTACATGAGGCAGTTTTTTCTCTTTAAGATCTTCCTTGAAATTCTCAAGAATGTCAATCACTTGAGCAAAATCAAAAACACTTCGCAATCGTTCTGCCCAAAACCTTTGTTGCTCATGAACCAGCAATTCTTCCAGTTCATTGGCCGCTTGCTCCTTTTGAGCAAACTCAATTACCCGTGGATCGGTAGAAATACTATCAAATGAAATCCGCGATTGTAAAACCAGACCTTCAAAGGTTGAACAGCGGCTAAGTGCTACATAAACCTGCCCAGCTGCGAAGGAATTACCAGCATCCAGCACCGCTTTATGAAACGTAAGACCCTGACTTTTGTGAATCGTTATTGCCCAGGCCAACCGGATGGGATATTGAGTAAAAGAACCTATTTCTTCTTCGTCAACTTTCTCTGTTTCCCGATTGAGGGTATAGCGGATATTCCGCCAGGTTTCTTTTTCGATGGTCAATTCCGTTTTTGAATCCGGGAACGAGACTGTAATTTCATCTTCTTTTATTTTGCTGACCACCGCCAACTTACCATTGTAATACCTGCGCTCTTGCTCCTGATCATTTTTAATAAAGATCACTTGCGCTCCTTCCTTCAACCGAAGCTCCATTTCTGTAGGCAACGACTTATCAGAAAAATCACCTTCAATACTTCCGTGAAAGCGATAGAGCTTGCCTGGCAACTTGTCTAACTCGGAAGCATTAACCGCATCGGCCTTGTAATTATGGGTGCTAAGGGTAATATAGTTTTCTGATGCCGGTGGTGTGTATCGGCCTTCATACCGACTGTTCAACACCTGTAAATCTTCCTGGGTGATGTTATTGTTTCGCACCCGATTCAGCAAGTCGATGAATTGCGGATCGCTTTGCCTGTAAATTTTCTTTAACTCAAGGTAGAGAGGTGGTGCCTGCATAGCCACATGAGAATGAAAAAAGAACGGACTTTCATAATGTTCTCTTAAAATCTCCCACTCTTCTGTTTTTGCTACCGGAGGTAATTGATATAAATCTCCGATATACAAGATCTGAACTCCACCAAACGGTTCGTTGTATCGCCTTCTAAATTGACGAAGGATTGCATCCATAGCATCCAGCATATCGCAGCGAACCATGCTAACCTCATCAATAATCAATAACTCTAATTCACGCAGCAAGTCACGCTTGTCGCGACTGAAACGAATGTTTCTGAACAGACTTTGTTTATCAGAAACCTCCACTCCATTAAACTTACTCTGAGCACCTGGCAAGTAAGGACCAAAGGGCAATTGGAAAAACGAATGCATGGTAACGCCACCCGCATTGATCGCTGCCACCCCGGTTGGTGCTACCACCACACATTTCTTGGCAGTGGTCTTTACTATGTGCTTTAAGAAAGTTGTTTTACCAGAACCTGCTTTGCCTGTTAGAAAAACAGATCGTGAGGTATGATTGACAAAATCAGCCGCTAATTTAAAAATGGGGTTATGATCATCCTGTGCGATCACAATTCAGATTCAGGATTCTTAAAATTCCAGCCTATACAGCCCAGTACAACCAAAAGCAATAACCAGCCCGAGGCCATGGTGATCTTATTCCCGACTACATACGGTTTTGGTTCAAATCTGAATTCAATCACATGTTTTCCAGCGGGCACCTCTAATGCCCGCAAAACATAATTGGCTCTTAGAATCGGCACTTCCTTACCATCGATAAGCGCATGCCAACCTTTAGGGTAGTAGATTTCAGAGAATACCGCCATACCGTTGGTTTCAGATTGTGATTCGTATTTCAGGTAGGGTGGAGTTCTTTCAAGTAATTGGATTGATGATAAACTGTCAACTGTCAACTGCTGACTGTCGACCGTTGACTGTTGACCGTTGATTATAGCTATTTGCCTGGAATCCGTTCTTCCTGTTTGTTCCAACTCCTCAGCCGGAGTACTCACTTTCACAACCTCCCTCACAAACCAGGCCGGACCATTGGCACCTGGATTGGGGATCACATTTTCCTTATCTGGCCCATATACGATGTATTTGGCATTAAGCATATTCAATGAATTATATTCGCTAAATCGAGGGGTGCCCTTCTGGAAATCTTCAATCAGTTGTCGTGTGTCCTTTGAAATACACGAATCATACAAATCCTGGTAGCGTCTCAATTTTGCACCGTGATATCCACCTACGGAATGATGAAAGTAAGATGTACGCGCTTCTGTGAACGGACTCTGTAAATTATAAACCCGGTAGTAACTCTTGTCTTTCAGGATTTCCGCATCGGCCGCAGTGGCCACAGCAAATGAATTCTCGCGCTTCCGCTTGTAATTGTCTTTGGTGAAATAACGGCTATCCACAAAGCCAAGATCAAACCAGATCAACACCACAAACACGGGATAAACTATTACCGGCTTCAGATAATTCTTAAGGAGTGCAAAGAAGCCGCCACTAAAAAGTAGAATGAGCCATAGCGAACGCCAGGCATCAGATCTAAGTAGGGCTATCCTATCTTTCTGCAACGCATTTCTAAACCAAACCGGCCATTGAGCCTCTTCCGGTTTTAAGAAACTTCCAAAACCACCTACCAAAATGAAAAGCAGGCAAAGCCCTGCGGCAATAGAAACCGGCCAGATTAATTTCTTCTGAGTTTCCTTGTTCCAGCCTTGCTTCAATAAATTCTCAAGGCCCAACATCCCCAGCAAGGGCATAGAGAATAGAATTATCACCAGAGCGAAATTAACTGAGCGGAATTTATTGTAACCCGGAAAATAATCGAACATGAAGTAGTTAAAAGAAGAAAAGCTATCGCCCCAGCTTAGCATAATACTGAAAACACTTACTGGCACGAGCCACCACACATATTTTCTTTCCGCAAAAACAATCCCAACAATAAAAAGAAAACAAATAAGTGCCCCGGCATAATACGGGCCTACCGTAAAATCCTGTGGTCCCCAATAGGCCGATGTATAGTTTGCCAGCTGATTGAATGTCTCATTGTCGCCAGATTGAGCAAGCGCTTTGTAAGAGGCACTGTTCGGATCTTCTACAAAAAAAGTGCGACTACTACCACCATAGAAATTAGGAATGAACAATGTCATGGGCTCCCAGATACCATACCGATATTGAAATGCATAGGATTTCGATAATCCGGAAGCGTCTTCAGCATTCTGCTTGGTAACAATTTCAGAAGCACCCCGAATTGAATATCGCGTGTACTCACTGATCGCCCAAAACTGTCCGAAGAAAGTTCCGGTAGCAATCACTACAGCGGGGATCAATAAGAGAATTGTTTTGAAGAAACCAGCCAGTTGCTTTTCGCGAAAGGCATGAATCAAATGAACAATTCCATATACCAGAACAATCAGTACCAGGTAATAAGTAATTTGCAAGTGATTCTCACGCAAGTGAAGTGCCAGCCCGGCAGCAGTAACTCCAAAACCCAGAATTCGTTTTCCTGAAAAGGCCAGGTGAATACCGGCAAATACCAACGGCATAAAGGCAATGGCGCCAATACGTGCATTATGCCCGGCCGATAGTCCGATGATCATGTAGGACGAAAGCCCAAACGCTAACGCTCCGGCTATGGCAAACCACGGTCGGATGCGGAATGAGAGCAAAAGAATATAATAACAAACGAATGCCAGAAAGATATTTGAAATGGGATGCGGAAGAAATACAGAAAGAACTTTCTTCATGCCCACAACAACTCCATCACTCCAACTGAGGTTGACCAGATAAGCCGGCATTCCTGAAAACATAGAACCAGCCCACAAACCTTCCTCCCCAGTTTGATCCCGGTAGTCTCGCAGTTCTTTTGATGAGCCGCTCCATTGTTCTATATCTCCCTGCGAAACTGCTTTGTTATCAAAGAAAACCGGATTGAAAAAAAGAATTGTTACAAGCAAAAAGACGACACCAGCTATCAGATGTGGAAGTATATGATCCGTAAATCGAATATTTTTCATTTTGACAATTTCTTAGGGATTGCAAAATAGGAAGGTTTGGGCAAATTAAGCCTCGGATTTGGCGATTTTGTATATTCAGGCCTATATCCTACTACCATGCGAACTAACTCTCTTTTCATTCTAAGTTTTCTCCTGTTACTCTCATTCAGAGTATTAGGTCAGCAAGTGGATAAAATCCAGGGCACCATATATAACGACAAAAACAAAAACGGCATTCGCGATAAGAATGAAGAAGGTATAGCAGGCGTTGCCGTATCAGACCTGGTGCAGGTGGTAAAGACAGATGCCACCGGTCATTACGAAATCCTCAATTCAAAGGGATTTGGTTTTGTTTTTATTAGCCAGCCTTTAGGATTCAACACTTCGCATTGGTGGCAAAAAATTATCGTTGAAAAATCATCGGCTATTGATTTCGCTTTGGTGAGTTCAACAGCTTCTACTTCATTTACTTTCATTCATGCATCCGACACGCACATCAGCGAAAAGAGTGTTGATCGCATGCAAAAACTGCGAGAGATTGTTGCCGCTACCAAACCCGACTTTGTACTGATCACAGGCGACCTTATAAAAGACGCCCTTCGGGTTTCTGAAAAAGAAGCGTCCGGTTATTATGAGCTCTATAAAAAAGAGATTGAAAAGTTTTCAGTTCCTGTTTGGAATGTTCCCGGCAACCATGAAATTTTTGGCATTGAACGCCATCAATCCTTAGTCAGTAAAACCCATCCTCTTTACGGAAAGAAAATGTATCACCACTACTTAGGACCAAACTATTTTTCTTTCAATTATGGTGGAGTTCATTTTGTAGGATTGGATGATGTTGATTTTGAAGACCTCTGGTATTATGGCCACGTGGATTCGACCCAACTTACTTGGTTAAAAGCTGATCTTGCCAATGTTCCATCGACTGCACCGGTTATTACATTCAATCATATACCTTTTTTCTCGGGAGGGTTAAGCACAAATGCTTTTACCGAAACCGGCCCCGCTCGCACGCTGGAACGCGAACAAGGGGTACTGCAATTCAGGCACGTGGTTTCCAATGCGCATGAAGTTGTTGGAGTGATTAAAACTCATCCATACCCCATTGCATTATCAGGACACAATCATGTGCGGCAAGTTTTTTGGTACGAAACAGAAGGCCAGAAAACACGATTCGAACAAACTGCTGCTGTAGTGGAATCCATCCGGGAAGATAACGAAGTGATGCCTTCAGGGGTAACACTCTATACCGTTAAAGATGGAAAAGTGGATGAAGGTAAATTTATTCCTCTCGACAAGAAATAATGGCAGGTTCAGAATCTCAATACGGCATACCCTTTTAATTGATACGTGGTAAGTGTTGTTAATGCTGAGGTAGCCACTTTCACTTCGGGTACCATTTTTAACCGATCGATTTTGCGGGCAATCAACGACTGACCACATACAAACATTTTCACACCTGCCTGTTGCAACTCCTGGTAGAGCTTAAGGTTTGGATTATCAACTCCATATTTTGATTTATAGCTTTCATTATTCATCACAGTAAAGGCTGCACTTCCGTGGATAACCACTACCACCTGAATTTTTTCCTTGGGTACTCCACCCATTACGTGAAGATTTATTAGTCGCGCCACATTAAACAATGGCCAGTTGATTGAATCATACTTTTCGGTATTCGATACAACTTCAACAATAATTTTGTAATCAAGTGTTGGATCCGGTTTCTCTTCGGCATAGGGAATTTCAAAAATGCCACCAAAATTCTTAACCACCGGATTAACCCGGTTTTGTGAAACCGCGCTTAAAGACAAACAGAAGAAAAAAATCCAAAAGATGAATTTCATAAATGATCTTTTAAAATATTGAGCGCAGCTACTAGAATAAGAATTGCAGTAATCCTTCTGATATAAATTGAATTAAATGTCTTTGATCCCAAACGCGAACCAATTTGTCCGCCCACCAATACGGCCAGGAGCAGTGGAAAAATAAAACTCCAATTAATGTTGTGTGCACCGGATGCAACCTGACCTAACAATCCACCAATAGAATTTACCAGAATGAAAGCGCTTGCCAACGCAGAAATCTTCTTTGCCTCCGACCAGTTCATCAGATGCAAAACCGGTGATAGGAAAATGCCGCCTCCAATGCTCACTAATCCAGAAAGCAAACCAATGCCCCCGCCCAATACAACC
>JBEBJH010000004.1:0-52410 GCA_040079965.1 Cyclobacteriaceae bacterium | reverse complement strand
GTGCGGTAGGGTGTCCCCAAAAGATTCCAGCTCCACGTTCAGGATCACCGCCTAATAAACTTCCTGCATAAGCAGCCCTTAAGGAATCAGGAGAAGAATTCCGATTCAATTTTTTAAATCGGTCAATCATAGGCTGTGAATGAGTGCTATCAATGGCATCGGCAAGTTCCAATTGCACTTCCACCGGAAGTATACCGGCTTCCATTTTAGTGATCAGTTGATCAAATACTTTTTCTGAAAATTGTATAGGAAGAGTTCCTAATGTAGTAATCGCGGCCTGCTTCTCTTCTATGGTGCGGGTGTTGATAACATCGTTGAGCAGGGTGACCATTAACTCCCTGGAAACATTCAGATTGGCTAGGAGGTCGAGCCCTACTACGCGAACCCTTTTTTCTTTATCACCCAAAGCCAGTTTGATGGCCTCATCCATATGATTGCTTTCTAAAAGAGCAAGAGCCTTAAGAACTTCAATGCGTACATCTGCTGAGGGATCCTTTTTTAACTGTTCAAGTAATTGTGTTGACGCTTTGTTGATTTTTAATTTTCCGGAAGCTTTCGCTGCATGTTGACGCAACATTGCTTCTTTGTGCGATAACAATATGACCAAGACATCGGTTGATTTGTTTTGTACCGGAGCCAGGTCGCGAGTTACAACGCCCCGGTATCTTCCATCTACCCGATCCAGCACAGAAGGCTTTGCCCATGTACTCAAAGCATCCATCGATTCGGCCCGCATAGCTACCGGGCCTTCATGTTGCACATAGTTGATAAGATTTTGCATGGCTTCTTCAGTGCCCACGCGCAGATTGGCATTAATGGCTCTTCGCACAAAGGCTTCGTTACTGAAGCGATAATCGTTGAGTGCGTTTCCAAGTGCGGGCAGTGCCTCCACAATTGATAGATCATCATTGATAGCCCGGGCCACCTCGGTCACAATAAACTCATCTGAGTCGTTTAGAAAATTCTTCACCCCTGCATTTTTCATTCTTCGTAAAGCAACCACAGCAGCGATTCGCACCGCACGCGATGAGTGTGTTGATAATGCTACTATGGGCTCCGGTTTTCCAATTCGCGCCAACGCTAAACTTCCGGCATGACGAATGTATTCATCCACATCGTTGTTTGATTGGAGTAATTCAATGATTGGATTGAGGGCAGGCTCATAGGAAATTCTACCCAAAGCTTCTGCCGCAAAAAATCTTGCCCGACTATAATCGTCCGTTAGAAGAGGAATTAGTTTATCGCCTGCCGCTTTGAAGCGGACATCACCAATCCATTTAGCAGCTTGAGCCCGGATCTCCGGGTCGCTGTCGACTAACAAAGGCAACAATAATTCAGCATGCTTCAAATCCTTCCGGGCAAACTGACTGATTCCCCAGATGGCATGTACCCGTGCTAGTTGATTTTCCTTTTGTGAACTGTATTTTTGAAAAACTTCAAGGCCCTTATCACCACGTGTTGCTAATTCGAATTGCGCCTTTTGACGAACCCGCATGTCTGGATTTTTTAAGTGTTCACCAATCTCTTCATCATCATACTTGGAAAAATCAGCGGCCAGAAGCGTTTGAGTTTGTTTGCGCTCATCGGTGTTGGGATTGGTAACATCCAGTTTCCAGATTCGGCCATGATCTTTTGTTCCCCAACCCTCTATCCAATCGGCCAGATACAAAGCACCATCAGGACCAAAGTCGATACCCGTGGCAAGTATGCCACCCAGGATCATCTTTGACTCTACAAATTCGAATGAGGCACCCTTGGGTTTTAGCTTGAAGGAGTGAATACCAGACCGGGTAGGGTTGCCAACAAACTCGGCAATGAAAAATGAATTCTTGTATTCTTCGCCCATTGCTGTACCCGGATTGTACAACATGCCGGTAGGACCATTAACAAAATTCTTGATAGTTGGTAAAATGTAGGCTGGTTGTCCTTCGAAACGAGGAACATACATTTTTTCATCCATCCATACTTTATAGGTGTTGTTGTCCGGGTCGCGATATTTTCCGAATTGCCAGTTCGTTCTCCAGCCAAGGTCGGCCCCGTTCACCACGTACACAATTCGTTCACTCTCACCAGGATGATCTCCGTCATTATCTTCGCTGATCAGGTTGCCGTATTCGTCAAATACAAATTCATGGGTATTCCGGTTGCCATAAGAAAACACTTCAAAGTCACTTCCGTCCGGATTTGACCGTACGATTACACCGCTGTTAGGGTGTTCCCACTTTTGTCCATCGGCCCCTACACCATTAAAACCAATATCACCAATCTGCCAATAGATTTTTCCTTCAGGCCCAACTTCAATGCCCGACATACCATGGCCGCTAAAACCAATATGAATTCCGTAGCCATGCGAAAGAGATGTCTTCTTTTCAGCAAAGCCATTTTTGTTTTCCTGAATTCGCCACAAATCAGGACCGACATCAACAAACAAATCATTACCAAATTTTAGGACACCACCGGCTGCATCGGTCACTTCATCATGAAAATCGTCTACTACTAATTGCGATTTATCAGCCACGCCATCGCCCGAAGTATCTTCAACACGATACACATGCTCTTTTTCAACAGTCAGGTCTTTCCAATCATGAGAGCCATCTCCATTAAGATCGGCCAGCCATTCATTTTTCTTACTATTCTCGGGGGCCAGTACTTTGTGAAGAAAGGCTCGCTTATCTTCAATCGTCTGCAACTGAATAGATCCGATTTCCCAATCCTGATGTCCACGGATGTCAAATTCTGAATTTTTCTGGCGATTTGTGCGTGTATAATAGATTCTACCTTGATCATCAATGTCAATTGATACAGGATCGGCCACCAAAGAATCTATTCCCCAAAGTTTTAGGGTAAGTCCCTCGGCTAGTTGTGGGGTTACAGTGGCCTCGATAGACTTGGCCATGGCAGCAGTTTTGACTGGATCCATCTGTTTGATCCTTTTGTCAGTTTTGTCTTGACAACTTTGGATGACCAGAATTGTGACAGTTAAGGAGATAAAAATAACCAGTCTATTAGTGGGAAGGCACCTCATAGGAATTTGTTAATTTTTAAAGATAATAAAAGTTGGGATGCTGTCTCTTAATGGGCCAAGCTGGGTATTTCTTCGTTTTTATCAAAAATGAGTTAGCTCTGCCCCCTACACAGTAAAGTAATAATGATATCATGCTTATTAAACACCCACCGTTTATGCGTATATTTGCCTAATCATGGACATTCTCAGAAGTTGGCGAGAACAAAAGGTTTTACTCAAAAGGAGGTTTCCGATCCTTTCGGATGATGATTTTGTGTTTGATGATGGAAAAAAAGAAAGCATGTTCAAAAGACTGGAAGAAAAACTCGGCATCAGCAAACCAGAACTGGAATTGATTTTCGAAGAGATTCAACGTTCATAGGAGTTCCTCCTATTTTTTTGAGACATATCGGTCTCAATAACTTTCAACTTTGTAATGCTGAACTATTACCTCTTTCATAAAGTTAAAGAAGGCATGAGTGAATCAATAAATTGGAATCGTCAGCAATCTCTTGGCGAAGAGATTGCAAATAGTATTAGTCATGGAATGGGGTTTCTGGCTGCAGTTGCAATTACACCTGTACTAATTGTAAAGACAATTCCTATCGGAGCAGCCGCCATAACAGGTGTTAGTATTTTCGGAGCAACCATGATGGTGCTATATCTCTCATCCACTTTATATCACGCTTTTCCTCATAATAAAGCAAAACGAGTTTTTCGGATTTTCGATCACAGTGCTATCTTTCTTTTGATTGCAGGAACATACACACCCTTTACATTAAGTGTACTGCCAGGTGCCTGGGGCTGGACGTTGTTCGGAATTGTATGGAGTTTAGCTGTGGGTGGGGTTATCCTGAAATCTGTTAAAAGTGTCGGAACCAGTAAGCTTTCTATTGCACTCTATCTGGGCATGGGCTGGCTGGCATTGCTTGCAGTAAAACCTCTTTTCGAAAGTATGCCAGCCTGGGGTTTGTTTTGGTTGCTGGCCGGTGGGCTGATGTATTCAATTGGCGTTTTCTTTTTTGCATACGATCACCGCATTCGTTACAGCCATTTTATCTGGCACATATTTGTCCTTGCGGGAACCGCTTGCCATGTGGTTGCTGTACTTGGCTATACAATGTAAAACCCTGTTTATCAATTATTGTCAGCACAATAATTTTTTATAATCTTAATCGTCCTAATTATTCATATGATGAATCAAAAATTTGTTTCTGGTTATCTATTACTGTTTCTTTTTTTGTCTGCCTGCAATCAGGCCAATAATGAGAAGGAATGGATACAACTCTTTAACGGAAAGGACCTGGAAAACTGGGACGTCAAAATCTCAGGTCATG
This sequence comes from Cyclobacteriaceae bacterium, assembly GCA_040079965.1. Classification (GTDB taxonomy): domain Bacteria; phylum Bacteroidota; class Bacteroidia; order Cytophagales; family Cyclobacteriaceae; genus ELB16-189. Next base: position 48,069 of record JBEBJH010000004.1, on the reverse strand, counting down.
ATCTCAATGATAATTTTGGAAATACTTTTCGTGTGGATAGCGGTAAGCTAACGGTGCGTTACGATCAGTATGACTCGTTCAGGAATCAATTCGGTCATATTTTTTACAAAAAGAAATTTTCTCATTATCTATTGGCTATTGAATACCGTTTTGTAGGTAAGCAAGCTAATGGCGGGGCAAACTGGGCCACTCGTAACAGTGGCGCAATGTTTCATGCTCAATCTGCAGAAAGCATGATGAAAGCTCAGGATTTTCCGATCAGCGTTGAGGCCCAACTTTTGGGAGGGCTAGGGACGGGTGAACGAACTACCGCTAATCTCTGCACCCCCGGAACTAACGTGTATCTGGGTGATACATTATTCACTCCGCATTGCATCAACTCACGATCTAAAACTTTTGATGGAGATCAATGGGTGCGGGTGGAGTTATTGGTACTGGGTGACTCTCTCATTCGGCATATGGTAAATGGGGATACCGTGTTGGAGTATACCAAGCCTCAAATAGGTGGTGGGATGATAAACAATTACGATCAGGAAATAAAACTGGATGGAACCTCACTTACGGAAGGCTATATCGCTTTGCAAAGTGAAAGTCATCCGGTGCAATTCAGAAAGGTTGAACTCCTGGAATTGAAGGGCTGTAAAGATCCAAAGGCGAAAAATTATAAGCCCTATTATATAAAAGCGGATAATTCCTCGTGCTTGTATTAATGTAGTGAATAAAGCAATTTAGATTCTAACTTTTATTCTCATACTAGTTAATCCCTATATAACAAATTATGAACACAGCTATTAAATCAATAAAGCCGTTGGGTTTTCCGTGGCAAACGCAAGATCCGTTTCTCTTTTGCGTTCATCATGAAGATTTTTATCCGAAAGGGAATGATGTGATGGGCCCTGCGGCTTCACTTAAAGGCCGCGCAATAGGGCAAGATTTTGCTCCCAATGAAGAAGGCTGGCGCATGTATCATGGGGAGCAGGTACCGGGATTTCCGGCACATCCGCACCGGGGATTTGAAACAGTAACGATTGTTACGAAGGGCTTGGTTGATCATTCCGATTCGTTGGGTGCTGCTGGCCGTTTTGGATTTGGGGATGTGCAGTGGATGACAGCCGGCAAAGGGGTTCAGCATTGTGAAATGTTTCCCTTGCTACATAAGGATAAAGAAAATCCGCTTGAGCTTTTTCAGATCTGGCTCAATCTGCCGAAAGCGAAAAAATTAACAGCTCCACACTTTGCTATGCTTTGGGGTGATACGATCCCTACTTTTAAGACTACGGATACAAATGGAAAATTGACTCATGTAAGGATGGTTGCCGGAAAGATTGAAACTATTCATGCACCAGCCCCCGCACCAGACTCGTGGGCGTCCAATGAAAATAATGAAGTAGCTATCTGGACAATAAAAATGGAGGCGAGGTCTAAATGGAATTTACCAACAGCCTCGGCTGAAGTAAACCGCTCACTTTATTTTTATAGTGGATCATCTATTCATATTGCAGGTAAACATTTCGCAACGCACCAGGCCATTGAACTCCTTGCTGACAAAGAAATTTTTCTGGAAAATGGAGATACAGAAAGTTACTTGCTCCTATTACAAGGGAAACCGATTAACGAACCTGTGGTACAGCATGGACCATTCGTGATGAACACTCAGGCCGAGATTCAACAAGCTATGAATGAATATCGGCAAACGGAGTTTGGCGGATGGCCCTGGCCAAGCTATGAGCATGTGCACGCACGCGAAAAAAGTCGTTTTGCCAGGTATCCCGATGGAAGAGAGGAGATACATTAGTAGTAATCCTAAACCATAATCATTCAAATCCCATCCACAAAACACATTTTGCTTTTGGCTAATATTCCCTTTTGGTTATAAGATTGTTTTGGTAATTTCAATTCAAACGAATTACTTATGCTGATAAATGCAACGCGTTTCGGTAAGGCATTGCTTGTCTTGGTATTCTCTTTTCACGGAGTTCTGGCTCAAAAGCAGTACACCCCTTCCTGGGAATCCATCGACAGTCGTCCAACGCCCACATGGTTTGTGGATGCAAAGTTTGGAATTTTTATCCATTGGGGTTTGTTTTCTGTTCCTGCATGGGGCCCAACGAATGCTTCGGTTTATGATAAGTATGCCGAATGGTATTGGAATAAACTGACAAACCCGAATTCTCCGGTTTATAAGAACTTCAATGATTTTCATAATCGTGTTTATGGAACAGATTTTAAGTATTCTTCATTTGTCAAAGATTTCAATTGCGAAATGTTTAATCCCGATCAGTGGGCTAATATTTTTAAGAAATCAGGTGCGAAGTATGTGGTGCTCACCTCTAAACATCATGAAGGTTTTACCCTGTGGCCCAGCGCCCAGGCCTGGAATTGGAATGCTGTTGATGTAGGTCCGCATCGCGACCTGGCTGGCGATCTTATCAATTCTGTAAGGGTCGAAGGAATGCGAATGGGTTATTACTATTCACTTTACGAATGGTTCAATCCATTATATAAAAGTGATGTAAATAAATATGTCAGCGACCATATGATTCCGCAAATGAAAGATTTGGTTATGCGCTATAAACCTGACATACTATGGACCGATGGGGAATGGGACCATCCCAGCGAGGTTTGGCGGAGTACTGAATTTCTAAGCTGGCTTTATAATGAATCACCGGTAAAAGAAAATGTAGTAGTGAATGATCGGTGGGGAAAAGAGACCCGGAGTAAGCATGGAGGAATCTACACAACTGAATATGATCTCGTTCATGACAGCAATACACAAGGCATGAAGATTGAGCATCCATGGGAAGAATGTCGGGGCATTGGTGGATCATTTGGATACAATCGAAATGAAAACCTGGAAGACTACTCAACGTCAAAGGAGTTAATAAGAATTTTGATTGATAAAGTGGCCCGTGGGGGTAACCTGCTTTTGAACATTGGACCTACCGCGGATGGACGTATTCCGGTAATTATGCAACAGCGGCTTGCCGATATGGGTGAATGGCTTCGAGTGAATGGAGAAGCGATTTATGATACACGTGAATGGAAGTCAGCTCCAACGGTTACGAAAGAATCTACTGTTTATTTTACACGTAAGGGAAATGATGTGTATGTATTATGTACGGAGTTCCCTACCTCTAACCTGATCATCAAAACAACCAAACAGCCTCGTGCAGTTTCATTGCTGGGTTACAAGGGTAAAGTGAATTTTTCAAAAACGGACAATGGAATTTCCATTATTCCACCTGGAGTTACTCCAGCCAATAATCCAAGCCAGTATGCCTGGGTATTTAAATTAGAAGGCACACTTTGAAAGCTTAAGACAATAGCCATGATTTCACGCAGAGATGTTATTAAATCAATTGGACTTACCGCGTTGGCAATTCCTTCATTCACGACACAGTTAAATGCAGCAATGCCTATGGCAGATGATCCGCAGTACTGGAAAAAAATCCGGGATCAGTTCATGCTTTCAAGGGACAGCGTGTTTTTTAATCCCGGAACTGTTGGAGCAATGCCGCGTGTAGTGGTGGATAAAATGACTGAACACCTGCGCTATATTGGCGAACATGTGGCAGACTGGGCATATAAGGATGACAATAAAGAGGAGTTTATCAGTGGTTACAATAATTTAATGGGCATTCGCACAAAAGTAGCAACGCTTATTCATGCTGATGCGGCCGAAATTGCAATGACAGATAATGTTACAAATGGCATGAGTTATATTGCCAATGGTCTTACCCTTCAGTCGGGTGACGAAATTCTTACCACGAATCAGGAGCACTCAGGCGGACAAAGTGGATTCTTATTAAAAGAGAAACGTTACGGAACCGTATTCAAAACAGTGGCAGTTCCCAAACCCGCAAAAAATTCGCAAGAAGTCTATGATGTAATTGTGAAGGCATTTACACCGAAAACTAAAGTTCTTATGGTTTCGCACATGATCTCTGGAAGCGGAGCTATTCTTCCTGTAAAGGAATTGTGTGCTGAGGCAAGAAGACGTGGCATCTTTACGTTACTTGATGGTGCACAAACAATAGGGCATATTGCTATTGACGTTCGCGATATTGATTGCGATGCCTATACAGGTTGTTTTCATAAATGGATGGGTGCACCGGCTGGCACGGGGTTTCTTTATGTGAAATCAGATCGCATGAAAGAGATTTGGACTACGATTGCAAGTGGACGATGGGATAATCATGAGGATGAAGGCTTTCGGTTTACTCAACGTGGTACAGGAAACTTTCCGGTATTGAAAGGTCTTGAGGCTTCCTTGGACTTTCACAATGAAATTGGTGCACAAAAAGTGTATGACCGAATTAAATTTTTAGGATCAAGATTGCGCACTGGTTTGCGCAAAATCAATAAAGTAAAAATCTATTCGCCCGAAGAAACCATGTGTGCCGGCATTACGGTATATAATGTTCAGGGAATGACCGGCTCTCAATTGCAGGAAGAATTCTGGACTCGCGGCCGCATGCGTCCGCGGGCTTCAGGGGCTGAATTTGGGGTTCGTCATTGCACGCATATTTTTAATAATGAAGCGGAGATTGATAAGGCCCTGGAGATAGTTACAGCTTTGGCTAAATAGCTAGGTTTATTTTTTAGTGCGTTATATAGGATTTTTGAGTGATCAAAAAAGATCCCGATCAAAGAATTGCATTTGATCTAATCATTCTTTAAACTTTGTAAATCCTCAGACCTTCAGCCGGTCATCGTTTCCGTGTAGCCTGCCCTTTTGCTGCAAATTTAGTGTAGTCGATGTGACGTTCAATCCTCGTGAACGTTCATGGAATTGTATTCTCATCGTAATTCTATAACTAAACCAAAACAGTATGAAAACTAAAACTCTTTTTCTTGCATTAACACTTAGTGTTTTGATGTTGGCCTGTACCCAACCAAAGCCAGAAGTTGTCGAAGCACCCGTAGATGTTACTCCACCACCCGCTGAGTTTGCGGATCCACGTTTTGCAGAAATTGGAAAACAGGGATTAAAAGCATTAGCAAGCGGAGATATTGATTCCTTTATATCAGATTTTGCAGAGAACGCGGTGTACCGATGGAATGCTGGCGATTCGGTTTCCGGAAAGCAAGCTATCCATGCGTATTGGAAGGATCGGAGGACAAATGCAATTGATAAAATTGTTTATGACAATGATATCTGGCTCCCAATAAAGATAAATCAGCCACAGAAAGGACCTGACGCAGCAGGGGTTTGGTTACTAAGTTGGTTCCGTGCTACAATCACGTATAAGAAAAGTGGTAAATCAGTCACGCAATGGATTCATACAGATTACCACTTTGACAGTTCTGATAAAATAGATATTGTGGTCATGTATCTGGATCGGGCTCCCATCAATGCGGCCATATCAGGTAAATAACTTTCGAAATATTTAATTCACTAACCAACCCCTATACTTATGAAACGTCTAGTAACCACTTCCGTAATGATGCTGATTGCGGTAGTAATTTTTGCACAAAGCAATAATGTTTACTGGTCCATGACGGTAACACCTAAAATTGACAAAAAATTCGAGTGGGAGAAAAAAATTGTTGCCTATATCAAAACCCATATGCCCGGTGTGAAGTACCGTATCTGGGAAATCATTAGTGGTGAAAATACAAATTCATATGTTATTGTTATGGGTCCGATGAGTTATAAAGATATGGATTTACAGAATGTGAGCCCTAAGGGTGAGGCCTTGATGAAAACAGATGTTCAAGGATTATATACTTTGGCTATTTCAACTCAGGTAAATTATACTCAAAGGCAAGAGGACATTAGCATGATTAAAAAAGACAGAAAGTTGAAATATTTGCAAGTTGTCACTGCTGAAAACACAGTTGGTACATGGGGTGATATTCGTGAGTATCTAAAAAAAGTAAAAACAGCGCGGGAAAAGGGAGGATCGAAAATGGATATTGATGTTCATCGGCCGAATAATAGCGGATTGATAAACTCATTTTCCTCTATCAGATTTTTCGAAAAAATGGAAGAACTCGACTTACAGGAAGATCTTGGCGAAATGTATGATAAAGCCCACGGCAATAACTCATATTACAAGGACAATGCAAATTATCTATCGATGTTAAAATCCATTAAATCAGAATTGAGAGTATTGAGGGAAGACCTTAGTTCATTATAAGTTTAAATTGAAATGGTAAGAGGGTGCAATCATTGCATCCTCTTTTTTATGTGCACCAGACCATTTTATAGCTTAGGAAAGAGCAACCCCGATTGCTTTTTGTAGTTGGCAAACTCTGAGTAGCGGGATAACGATTTATCCTTTTTAATCATGTTGGGTATAAACGCGCCAATGAAGAAGGTGGCAATGCCTATAAACCCCAACCAACTAACAGTAAGAAAGGCAAAGCCGCAATAAATCATAAACTCACCCAAATAGTTTGTATTGCGACATCGCGAAAAGAAACCTTCGGTAATTAATCGGGGTTTATATTTCAGGGTAAAGTATTTTTGAGCATCGCTGCTGTAATGGAGCATGACTCCGATCATGTTAAGTGCAACAGCCAATGCAATTATTTGGTTACTGGGTTCGTAGTGCTTGCTAATCAGTACCCAGGGAGCAATCCAATATAGTCCTAATGCAAAAAAGACAAAAATCCCATACGGCACAGACACGCGTTGTTCCCATTGGCTGTCTGGAAATATCTGATCTTTCAGCAACCACAAAAAACCGTAGCTCCCGTGAAGGGCGAGGTATACCCAGGGGCCAATAGAAAAATTCTGATAGTAAAGCATTAATGTCAACACGAAAAGGAAAGTACTTCCCTTATGTAGGTTGATCGGATATTTGAGTTTCATACTAAAGGGAATTTTGCTCAACGAAGCTTTTTCATTTTCTTACTATAGCGTTTAATGATTTTATGGGTAGAACGATCCTGATCATATACCGAATACCAGCCCTGAGGCTCATGAGGTGGGTCGCCTGTAAAATCATCACCTTTTTTCCACCAGATTTCTGGCTCTCGTGGCCGGCCTTCACCACCCCAGGCCCAGAAATTGACGCCACTCGCTTCTCCTTTTAGGGCAAGTTGATAGACCTCTTCAAAAACTTCCTGATAATATTCATCGCGATGAAATGTGGTTGCTTTGGGATCAAAACTTCCATGGTCCTTCATAATTCCAAATTCTTCAAGCACGAAAGGTTTGCCAAGTTTTTTTGATTCAGTGGCATGACGAAGTACATAGTCGATCATTTTTTTTAGAGCTTCGGGATACGTTTGATCGTGTTTCTGTGGATCATACCAGCCCCAGTTTTGTATCCAGACATGGGCTGTAGTATAATCTATCGCAGAACTCTCGTGCATGCGGATAAAATCGGTTCCTGAAGTAGATGGCGAAGAAGTATATCCTTCAGCACCCGTTGTAACCAGATGATTTTTATCCAGCTCTTTAATCAGAGATGCGGTAGTGTGAATCCATGGATAAAAGATTTCAGTCTGATTAATGCCGCGGGGTTCGTTTGCCAGTTCCCATGCCATGATCGTAGGATCTTCTCGGTAGAGCAACCCGTTGATCGTGTTTTTTCTGGTCACTACTTTTTTTATCGCGTTATTAAAATGATTTACTGCTTCCGGCAAAGTATAGAAACGAGCTACATATTTTTGAAAATTATCCCAACTGCCATTCCAGTGTGGCGGGGGGTAGGGTATTGAATCTCCCGTATGCCACTTTACATATTGGCCCATGCCACCCGACCATTGCCAGAAATTATTGAGCACAACCACGGCAGTCATATCCCGCTTTCTCAATTCTTCAAGCAGCACATCCATCCCCGAAAGGACCTCCTCTTTAAGAACTCCGGATTCATCCTGAACTGCGGGGAGAATCCGGTACGGACTATTGTCTGGACCTTCCGTAAGGGCCATGATGCGCAGGTTGGTGATACCCGTTTTTTTCATTTGGTCAAGTTCTCTGCGCAAGCGACCAGGATTTGAACCGGGTTGACTTCCAGCCAGATTCATCCCTTGCCAGTAGTTAGCACCCATGAAGTAATAAGATTTGCCATGGTGATAAAACTTACCATTTTGAGTAGTCACAAAATCTGTTGAATTAACCTGGGCTATGGCATTTAAAAAGACGACAGCAACCATGAGTGAGGTGAAAATCACTTTCATAAGAGTAGCATTAGAAGTGCTAGTAAAGATAATGACTGGGGGGCGTTGAAAAAATTCTCAAATAACTGCTTCAGTTCTCAGGAAAACATGAAATGTGCTTCCCTTGCCGGGCTGGCTGGTAACTGCTATCTGTCCCCCGTTTTTTTCAACCATCTCTTTACAAAGGAACAATCCTAATCCTGTACCTCTTTCTCCTTGCGTGCCGCGGGAAGCAGCCGAAGGTTTTGCTTGAAATAGTAGAGATGCTTCATCGGCCGTCAACCCCACACCGGTATCAGTCACATTTACTTTTAGAAAATTTTCAGAATTAATCGCTTCTATAGTTACATGACCTCCGGCTTCTGTAAACTTAATGGCGTTGTGAATTAGATTTCGGAAAATTAATTCAATCTGGTTTTCGTCAGCATAGACCAAAGCCTCGCTGTTTATTTTATTTAATAGTATAATCTTTTTTTCGCGTGCGAGTTCAACAAAGAGACCAATGCACCGGTTAACCAATGCATAAAGATTAATCTGGACGGGAGAGTGATTCCAGCCATTCATTTGCGAATGTGACCATTGTAAAATGTTCTCTAAAGTTTCGTGCGTACCGGATACGAGTTGATTCAGTTTTGGAGCGAAATATCTGAACTCCTGATCGGATACTTCATTTCTGACCACCATTCCCAAAAGTCCTTTTAAGCTTACAAGTGGGCTGCGAAGATCATGTCCAATGATTGAGAACAACTTATCTTTGATTTCATTCGCTTGTTTGAGTTGGAGGTTTTGTTCAGCAATCTCAACGTTTTTTTCTTTAAGTACCTTGTTTGTCTTCCTTCGCTGCCGGTTATTTCGGACCACCAAAATGATAACTGTGATCAGAAATAAAAATCCAAGGCTAAACAAAAGGGTATAAACAAATTTCTCTTTTCTGGCTAGTTGGTTGGCTTGTTCAAGTTCAGCAATCTTGGCCTCTCTTTTTTCCTCTTCATAGTTTAATCGTACTGAAAGCGCTTTTTGAGTGGTTTCCCAATTCAACAACGAATCTTTCAGTTGTGTATGCAAGAGGTGATAGGTGTACGCCTCTGAATAATTTTTGAGCCCTTCATAACTCTTTGACAGTCCCAGGTAGGAGTCCTTGAGAACTTCCCGCAAATTAAGTTGTCGACTTTCTAAATTAGCAGACTGAAAGATTTCCGCGGCCTGTTTAAATTTTCGCTGACGCAGATAAATGTTGCCAATAATACTTTTGTTATAAGCAATTACGGCATAATCATTAGCCTCTTTAGCTACACGAATGGATTTATCAAGATAGATTAATGCGGAATCGAGTTTCTCCTCTTGCATAAAGATTAACCCTTTGGAATTATAGTTATAACTCAGAAGTTGATTGTCGTTCAACGAATCTGCGAGATGAACTCCCCGATCAGCAAGAAGGTGGGCTTCTTCTAAATTTTGATTAGTAATGGCATAAATCCAGGTGATATTACCACAAAACGAAGCAATGTTTCGCTTGTCATTTTTTCTTTCATAAATTTTTAGAGCGCTAAGCTGATACTGTAGCGCTAACTCATATTGCTTGAACCCAAACGTATTAATATTGCCCAACACTCTATAAGCTTTTGCCATTGCCGTGCTGTCGTGAATTTGTTCTGCGAGTTTCAACGACCGTGTGGTAAATTCAACTGCCTGGGCATAATTACTTTGCCGAAACTCATATTCCCCCAAACGGTTCAGTGCCGAAATTTCTCCCGGTATATAGTTCAGGCTTAATGCAAGACTCAGCGCTTCTTCGGCATACTGTTTTGCTTTAGGGGGTTGATAAGCTAAAAACTTATTTGATAAATCATTGAGCAGAGATACCCGGCTGGTATCATTGGGCAGAGACCTTAGCCGCATTTCCATGCTATCTAAGGAACCGGGTTGGGCTAGCGCTAATTCAGTAAAAAAAAGTATGCCGACAAGTACCCCAACTTTCATTTTGAAAAATACAAAGAAATAAATTGAATGCGTTTGATGCCCGGTAATTACTCACCTACTTCAACCCAATAGGTTGATGCATCCCGTGGATCAACATACACGGTAATCTCCTGTCCTGGCGAGAATTGGGTTTGACTCCAGATGTTATGGCTTTTGAAAGTTTGTTTTCGCCCCGATATTTCAGCAACACATTCAACTATTTGAGGATGCCGGTTATTCATGCTTATCGAATTGTTATAGTAAACATCACTAATAGCGGCCCGTACTTTCCTTCCAGTACGCATCAGTAATTCGCGTTTAGCTTTTTGCTTTGCCTGGAAATATAAAATTCCTCCGCCAATGGAGGCAAACACTAATCCTATTCCAGTAAACACCAGTGGACCAATCCATTCTTCAGAGAATCCGGACCCTTCTGTCCCCGCTACAAGGAAATAAACCCAACCGAGCCCTATGAAGGCGAACAATAATCCGATTGACAGGAAGATGATAGCGAAGAGTTTCATAGTTTTAATGGTTATGGATGATAAATCTCTGTTAATTTAAGAAATTCAAAACATAAATTCATTTCATGAAGACATGGAGTAAGTACTTGCTTCTCATTGGTTTTGTTTTACTGTTAATAGGGGTAATTCAATGGATGCGCCTTGGGCCATTGGCAGCTGGTTTATTTTTAATCACAGGATTGGCCTTTGTTGCCGTAACCTTAGGTAGTATTCCCGCTACAAAAGGATTCTCCTTTACGATGTGGATATTCACGGCAGTTACATTCTCATTGTATTATCCTGGATTATTTACGGGTATTGGAGATTTTTCTTTCAAAGCCTTGATAGTGCCCTTATTGCAATTGATTATGTTTGGAGTTGGCAGCACAATGGGGCTTAGTGATTTCGAAGGGGTAGTTCGCATGCCTAAAGGTGTAATTGTGGGTATTGTTTGTCAGTTTACGATTATGCCAACAATTGGGTATGGACTGGCCCACGCATTTGGATTTCCACCCGAGATTGCTGCAGGTTTAATTCTGGTAGGCTCAGTTCCCAGCGGACTTGCATCGAATGTAATGTCCTACATAGCTAATGCAAATGTGGCGCTCTCGGTTACTCTTACTGCTATTGCTACGTTGATGGCTCCGCTCATGACCCCCCTGTTAATGCAACTATTAGCCGGTGAATATGTACCCGTAGATTTTGTTTCTATGATGATTGACATTACAAAAATTGTAATTGTACCGATCTGTGTCGGACTTATTCTTCATCATTTTTTGAGTAGTCGACTGCCAGGACTTTTCAAAGTATTGCCGATTTTATCAATGGTCTCTATTGCCGTGATTATAACGATTATCACAGCAGCGGGAAGAGAAAGTCTTCTGGTAATGGGGCCCTTGCTAGCCGTGGCTTGTCTGATTCACAACCTGGCTGGATACAGTTTGGGCTATGGAGTTTGTAAAGCGCTTGGTATGGATGAGAAATCATGCCGAACCATAGCCCTTGAAGTGGGACTACAGAATGCAGGCCTCGCCTCTGGTCTTGCTTTACAGATGGGCAAAGTGGCAACGGTGGGATTAGCACCGGCAATTTTTGGCCCTTTGATGAATATCACAGGATCCTCATTAGCAACCTGGTGGCACAATAAGCCGCCACACGATTAGCAATACTCTATTCTTTGAATCTCAGTTTGAAGAATAGGAGTGAAGACGCCAACACAAGAGTAAACAGGTTAGCAACTATTACCGGAATATCACGAATAATGATACCGTAAATAAGCCACAGCAAAACACCAAAGCAGAAAAAGGAAAACATGCCCAGTGAAAGATCTTTTGCTGAGCCACTCTTCCAGGTCTTAATTACCTGTGGCAAAAAAGCAATGGTAGTACAAGAACCAGCAGCTAACCCAAGAATTTGAATTTCATTCATAATAAAAAAATTGTTGGTGCAAAGATAACGCAAGAGCACCTTCAAAGTTTGGACGGTGTAAGGTTATCAGCATACTGGGTTAGTTAAACCGATTGCGGAATATTTATTTGGATTGGATTCTTTTAATCCTTTACGACAAGCAGTGAATTTGCCTGTTAAAATCCGAGAATTTATTTTAATAATGGCTGCTCATTTCTCCTAAGTACAATTTGTTTGGATTGTAATGCAATTACGGAAGAGTAGAATTCTCTTATGTTAGCATACTCTTCTGGATTATAGTGAACTTGACTAATTTGAAAACTGCTTGTGATAACAAGTCGTTTGTCAATCTGAGATACATTAATATAATATTTCATTCCCTTATTCGACATACTTAATGCCTTGCTTGGAGGTATTTCCTCAACCACAAACCCCGGAGGCAACGATAGGGTAAAAATTAATGTTCTTTCTTCAGGCACACCGAAATCAATTGGATATTTTCTGATACTTGCTTTAAATGGGTTAGATTCAAGTTTATAAAATAGTATGGGGTCAATATACATTCTGTCGTTGTTGGAGGTTATTTGGTTTGAAATCGATACGGATGACTGAATCTTTAGGGGCTCATCAATTTTTTCGATGTTTAGAATCTCTGAATTATCGGACGAAAATAGTTCACCCAGATATTTATTGAAAAATGCATGATTATCCCTTTGGTAGAGATTTCTTCCCCTTGCGGCTTCATGCCCTGAATGTAATTGGGATATTTTACCGACTAGCGTAGTCTCATCAATGATCATATCGGCCTGCAAAATTTTCTTATTACCGAAATATTTTGGAATCATTACCCACTCGTAAGAATCCTTGCCGACTTTATACCCTTTCGTGTTGGTGCATTGCTCTGGGAGAATATCAAACGAAAGATATTTATTCGTTGCGTCCAGATATAGATCTTTACCATTGATCTTCACATGGCAAAAAACATAGTTAAATTGTCGGAGCGAAGGCAGATCCTCCAGTATGAAGCCATGGTCTCGCGTACTTAGTAAAACCATGGAAACATCAAAACCGGCTTTCCTTAATAGTGAACCATAGAATAAGTTTATATCACCACTAGTACCGCTTTTATCTTTCAGAAGTTTGCTTGGTAGTATAGCATAATAATCCGAGACATTATTCCATTGAATATTTTTCTTGATGAAAGAAGAGATTGCTCTTATTTTATCGAGTGGTTCTGTTATTCCATGAATGATATCTTCAACATCATTTTTTAGAAAATAGTGTTTTGTTAATATTTCACCAAAGTCTTCCCGATTCATTAAATGAGTTTGAATACTTTTCCAGGACTCAAAGATTATCCAGAACTTAATAGCAGCTGGGTATGAATCCCGAAAGGGCATTAAGGGCTCCTCTTGAAAAGCAGGTAGATTTTCTATGACCCATCTGAATTGTCTGTCATCAAGTTTCTTCTCTGCGCGGGTGAAAGGTATGGTTCCCTGCAAAGTGCTTGAAAATCCATTGGAAATAGGATAGTAAACAGAATACTCACTTCGCAATGTGGGTATTGAATGTTGAAATTGCCAGGATGGAATAAATGTTTCCCCACTTTTAATGGAGTACTTATATTCAATAATGGAGCCTTCTTTTAATTTGGGAAACGTAAAACTTATCTTATCAATATTTTTGCTATAAGATTGCTTGAACAAAAAGTCATCTTCGACTTTATACTGATCTATTTTGCCATCTTCTACGTTAAAAATAGTTCCTTCAATTTTGGAAACGGTTGACCGGGGTGCGAAAACAGTAATGTTACCCCATTTGTCAATAGCTTCTCTGTTTAAAATTTTTATCCTTCGATGATAGTTGACCTTTGTTCCAGAGTAATCAACAATTGTTTCTCCAAAGTCGAAGAGTATTACCGCATTGGCTGAGGAGTCCGATGGAAATGATTCCATGACTAATTCTTTCAGAGTTACCGGTGCCTGGCTTGAATTTAATTGAGCAGCACTTGTGTTAATTAATAAACAGGCAATTGCGCCAACCAAAATTTTGATGGAGTACATGAGCCTGCTATTTGTTTTGATGCTACAAAATTTATTAATAATCATCGCCCAAAGCAAACTCATTCTTTCGATGCATCCATTTTCCTTGTGTGAAGTCAGGAAACTCAACGCTCTCACCGCCTAATAGTATTGAACTTTCAGACAACGGTGTGATGGCACTCCACGAAACAGCATCATATACGTCCTGAGGGGTGTTGGTTTTGCGTTTTATTGCTTCAATAAAGGCGTTTAATACAAACCAATCCATGCCACCGTGTCCGGCACCACTGGCATCATTACCATATTTTTTCCATAGCGGGTGGTCGTATTTGTCAAGCCATTCTTTGGCATCGTCCCATTGATGGGCCTTTTTACTCTGTCCTTCTATATAGATAGATTTGTTGAGGTCCATCCAAATTCCTTTAGTCCCTTGTACACGGAATCCAAGTGAATAGGGTCTGGGTAAGTTGGTATCGTGTTGTAATAAAATAGTTTCCTCATTAGCTGTGCGGATCATGGTAGTTACTACATCGCCAAGTTTGAAATTTATTTTAGCGTTGGGATGATTTTCACCCCCTTTTTTAACGATATAATCATGTAGCCCTCTGGATTTGGAGGAGTAGGATACTAATTCGGTAAATCGATTGCCCCGGTTTATATCAATCATCATAGCCACCGGTCCTATTCCATGTGTAGGGTAAAGTTCTCCGTTGCGGTTAATGGAATGTTGCGTGCGCCATTGCGCTTCGGAAAATCCTTTTGAACCAAATTCTGCACCCACACCGGGATCAGTTTTTCCATCGTTGAATTTTATTCCACGAAGATCATGTTGATAGCCACCCTGCAAATGGACTAACTCACCAAAAATATTCTGCCGTACCATGTTCATAACAGCCATAACATCGCGTCTGTAACAAACATTTTCAAGCATCATGAGTGGCATACCGGTTCGTTCTGAAGTATGCACCAGTTCCCAACACTCTTCCACTGTCATGCCTACATTTACTTCGCAGCCCACATATTTTTTGGCATTCATCGAATCTAAACACATAACTGAGTGCCATTCCCAGGGGGTTGAAATAATAACAGCATCAATTTCTTTTGACTCCAGTAGCCTGCGGTATGCCCAGGGACCATCCATAATTACGGTTGGTTTGGGCTTATTGGCTTTGCTCACCATCTGCAAACTCATATCCATCATGGATTGTTGAATATCGCAGAGCGCCACCACTTCTACATCGTTGCGCTTGAGAGCAAGTTCCAAATGGCTTTGGCCACGGAATCCAACACCGATAAATCCAAGCCGTACTTTAGCAGCGCTGTCTTTTGGAAATGCAATATGAGATGGCAGAATAGTTAGGCCGATTCCGGCAACGGCTGTGGTTTTGATGAAATTCCTGCGATTGATAGTCATGACTTATAAGGATTATAGTTCTTTCATTAAACAAGTATAAAGATCAATCATTGTTTTGATATCATACTTATGCACTTTTTCGTGCGGTGTATGGGCGTGTTGTTCGGGGGCTCCAACAAAACACCAGTCGAACGGAACCGGACTGCGCTGCAATTCGCCACCATCGCTGGAACCCATGCCCTCCACCTCCAATTGATGATCAATGCCATACTTTTCGGCAATACTTCGGATCTTATCCACAAAACTTTTGCGGGGTAAATTGCGATCACGCAAAGAGATAGCCACTCCTTTACCATGATCTACACCATCCGATACCCAGGTAATATCTGAAATCAATGCCTGACGCACGTTCCACTTTTTATAGATGTAATCAGAAAGAAAGCCAACCGTACCGCCACCATGCTCCTCCCAACAAGTGAAAATGATCAATCCGTCTTTTAACTCTTCAGCTACTTTTAAAGCACTATAAATTCCCAGTCGGTTATCGAGGTAGGCTGATTCAATAAATTCTTTCGTTTCCCGGAAATTGATTTTGTAAGTCAACGTAGTGCCCCGGTCAATCAGCCTGCCGAATTTATAGAAGGCATGATTCTCTTTGTCAAATTCCAATTCGCATTCTATTGGGCCTTTAGAATCTCGTCCTACTAACCGGGTTCCCATTTCTGCATCTGGACTTCCAACCGAAAGGAGTTGATTAAAATAGCGGACTGTAAACCCAACCGAGTCCATATGTGCAAAGATGACAGTGCGCGGTTTGCCGAATTTTAAAATCAGGCAATCCTGAAATTCCCCGCCCTGAATGATTAGTGGTTTATGCTTCCAGTTATTCTTTTCTTTTTTGATGTAATTCAACAGAAAGTCCTTCAAGGGGGCTTCGGCACCCGAAGGAGCATGAATTTCGCAAAGTTGTTTGAGTAGTTTCAGATCCAATTCACCGACTTTTAATTTTGCTGATTTTTTATTTTTCTTAGTCACCATATTCTGCAACTTTAATGTAAATTTTGGAAAGACTCGTTCAACTTATTAGTCGATCTTTATTCACAAAGTAATAGATTGAGATGGTTAAGCCTTGCAGGAACTAGAAAAATAAATTCATGAATCTGATCAATCTGGGAAGTAATAATTCAATTGCCAATCAATTTCTGGCTCAGGTGCGCGACAAGGAGATCCAGGCAGATCGGATGCGTTTTCGAACTAATATGGAGCGGCTGGGTGAAATTATGGCTTATGAGATTTCAAAGAAGCTGAAGTATGTGCCCCGTTCCTTTGAGACACCCCTTAAAGGCACGATTATCAATCAGTTGAAATCGCAACCGGTGTTAATCACCGTTTTGCGGGCAGGTCTTCCTTATTTTCAGGGCTTTCTTAATTATTTTGATGATGCAGACGCAGGGTTCATTGGTGCTTATCGCAAAGAGAATGCTGAAGAGATTAAGATAAATCTCGACTACCTCGCAGCTCCGGGATTGGACGACAGAGAAGTGATCCTTGTGGACCCTATGCTTGCTACGGGTAAGTCATTTATCCGATCCGTAAATGAACTGTTAACCCATGGAGTTCCTGTGCACATACACATTGCTTCGCTCATTGCATCACCGGAAGGGATTGAGTATATAAAGGAAAATTTGAAAATACCTTTTACGATCTGGACATTTTCGGTAGATGAAAAACTGGATACCAGGTTTTACATTGTGCCTGGGCTTGGCGATGCAGGGGATTTGAGTTATGGAGAGAAGTTATAATATTCAAAATTGAAACTAGCTGATGTTTAATTTCAAATTTTGAGTTGATATGTGGGCTGAGATCTTAAAAGCGCTTTCAGTATATGTGTCGAGCATGGTCAAGTTTATCTTCGGACCGATTGGAGGGAAGGCTGCTGGCTTGCATTTGATCACCACTATGGTTGTAACGGCTGCCGGTATGATGACGGTGGTAATTGCATTTACTTATTTTGGTGAGTACATCCGGAAAATAATAACTCGTTGGACTTCAAGAAGGAAAGAGCCTAAAGTTGAAACTCCAAAAAAGAGGTCGGAATTTTTTAGAAAGTATGGACTGGCCGGTATTGCTTTTTTTACACCGATCATCCTTACACCTATCGGTGGAACCTTATTAGCTGTGGGTATAAGTCCGAACCGCGAGAAAATAATTTTTTACATGCTGATAAGCGCCTGCGTATGGTCAGTGATTCTGACCTTTGCCGTTTATTTTGGATACGATGCGGTAATGAATATTATTAATAAGGTGCAGCCGGTTTAATACGGATACACTATTTCACCTCTTCATCAGGCAAAATTTCTATATCTCTTATTAAAACTTTCTTAGCGATGGCCTGACCTGTTTTTGTTGCTGCTAATCCACCAAGCGCAGTTTCCTTATAACGCGTTTCCATGCTGGCACCAATTTCGCCCATGGCTTCGATTACTTCATCGACAGGAATAACACTGCTCACCTTCGCTAACGCAATTTGCGCTGAGCTATTAGCAATGGCTGCTGCGCTAGCATTCCGCACAACACAAGGAACTTCAACCAATCCTGCTACTGGATCACAGACCAATCCCAACATGCATTGCACCGCTATTGCTACGGCATTAAAGATCTGATCAATATTACCACCGAGAGAATAGACGATGGCACCGGCCCCCATGGCTGCGGCTGTTCCCGTCTCGGCCTGGCAACCCCCCACGGCTCCGGCAATGCTTGCCTTTTGCTCCATAATAAGAGCAATGCCGGCAGCCAGCAGCATGGCTTCTAAAATTTTCTTGTCATCTATTTTATGAATTTCCTGTAGCGTGACTAAAACACCGGGCATAATGCCTGAAGCTCCTGCAGTCGGTGCAGCTACTATACGACCCATGCATGAGTTCACTTCTTTGGCAGCCAGCGCCCGTGAAATCAGATTTTGAAATTCTTTGGAAAGAACAGGAGTTGGGTAGCGATAGACTTTTTTGGCTCCATTGTTGATCATACCTGAGCGCGAAGTCATGTCTTCTTCCAACCCGGTATGTACAGCATCTTTCATTACCACCCAGGCTTTGCCTAAGCCTTCCCAGATTTGTTGTTCGGTTCTTCCTTTTTGCTCTTGCTCATAGTCCAATACCGCTTGCACCACTGTTTTGTTTTTCTCTGTGCAATACGATTTCCATCCCTCAAATGAATCAAAAAGAAAAGCCATGCGAAATATTTCTACTAAGTTCGATTGTAATTCATTGCCTTTCAAACGTTTGAATGAATATTTTAAACTGTAATGAGCTGAATTTGATTCAGTTTGTCGCATGCATTTTAAAAAGCACCTTTTACAGATGCTCAAATAATGCGTATTTGTGAATAATGTTGCGCCTGATTGTATTGTCGTTTTATATTTTGAAATCCGTTAACGTAATTAAGCCATGATAAAATCAAGTTTTGTTTTCTTTTCATTGATGGTAAGCCTCACGGGCTTTTCTCAAACTGCCGATGAAACCACGATCAAACAAATTTTTGATCAGGCGTTGAGTCAGGGACAATCCTACAAAATGCTTTATGACCTTTCCGTAAACATAGGTCCACGCCTTTCAGGTTCACCGGGTGCTGCTGCTTCGGTTGAATGGAGTCGGCACGTGATGGAAGATTTCGGGTTTGATTCGGTGTGGTTGCAACCGGTTATGGTGCCACATTGGATCCGCGGCATGAAGGAGATTGGTCGTATTAACTCCAAAAAAATGGGAACAGTTGAGGTCAATGTATGTTCGCTTGGCGGATCTGTTGGCACGGGACCCTCGGGCATCGCGGCAAATGTGGTTGAGGTTAAGAGTTTTGATGAACTAAAAGCATTGGGGACAAAAGGTGTGCAGGGTAAGATTGTGTTTTTTAATCGTCCTATGGATCCCACTAAAATTAATACGTTTGCTGCCTACGGTGGCGCTGTTGAACAACGTGCCAATGGTGCATCTGAAGCTGCTAAGTATGGAGCCGTGGCGGTACTGGTTCGGTCGATTGGCTCCAATCTGGAAGATTACCCGCACACAGGCAATATGCGTTACGCTCCCAACATTGTAAAAATTCCGGCTCTTGCTATTAGTACAAGGCAAGCTGAATTATTAAGTAAACTTTTAAAAGACGAAAAGGATTTACAGTTTTATATGGAGAATCATTCTGTTACGCTGGAGGATGCACCCTCCTTCAATGTGGTGGGCGAAATCAGAGGCCGCGAGTTTCCTAAAGAGATCATTGTAGTAGGTGGCCACTTGGATTCATGGGATCTCGGCCAGGGAGCACATGATGATGGTGCCGGGTGTGTACAGTCTATTGAAGTATTGCGATTGTTTAATTCCATTGGGTATAAACCTAAGCGCACAATCCGGGCAGTGATGTTTATGAATGAAGAAAATGGATTACGCGGTGGACTAAAGTATGCCGAGTTAGCTGAGAAGAATAAAGAAAATCATATAGCTGCCATTGAATCAGACCGCGGAGGTTTCGTTCCCCGCGGGTTTACGGTGCCCAGTGAAGAGAAAGCTAAAGCAAAAGTGCGCAGTTGGAGACCTCTATTAGAACCTTATGGCCTTTCTGATTTTAGCCAGGAAGGTGGTGGAGCAGATATTGGGCCACTGGCAAATCAGGGCGTTGCATTGATTGGCTTTTTGCCTGATTCACAACGATATTTCAATTATCATCACACGGCAGAAGACACCATCGATAAAGTTGATAAGCGCGAACTTGAGTTAGGCTCTGCTTCCATGGCCGCTTTGGTTTATCTGATTGATAAATATGGCTTGAAGTAATTATTTTTTATTCATCAGAGCTTCTATTGCTCCACTCAAATAAACCAAAGGAGCATTCCAGTTTATTGCAATTTCGTTGGAGGCATATGAACACACATCATCGACAAAGGCTTCATCAGCAATGGAGGATGTATAGGTGCATTTGTCTTGCATGCCTGGATTAGGTCCACCAGCAAGTAAACCAGGAACGGGTTCTTTAATTCCATCTGCTTCTGATGGGCGATGGTGAATATGCATGGGTGTCCGATCACCATAACCGGTTACAAACGAATAACCCGTTGCGTTTCGCCCGAGAATATAATCGAGATTTGATAAGGCATAGCTAATGTATTTCTCGTTTAGATTTATTCGATATGCTTCCAGGAGCAGGATACCTTGATTAGCAGCCACCGCATTGCTTCCCCACACAAAATCTTTTGCGTTGATACCCATCACCGTACGGTAAGGTTGCTTGTCAAGATTTACTACCAGTTCATCTGCTTTTTGAATTATTCTTTTCTTTAAGCTCTCAATCAGCAATTGTTGTTCGCTACCAAAATTTTTTCCGTGTTTGATTAATGTAAAATATCCGAGCAAGCGCACCTGATTCCATGAAGGTATTGGATTCGTTGCATCAGGCTGAAAGTTGATGTTATTCATATAGGTTGCATCACCGGTAGCCACAGCCATTTCGGCAGCGGCCCAGATAAATTCATCAGAAAAATTATTATCACCATAGGCTCCTGTAGTTATGTCTGGATCAAATTGTTGATTCATTTTATCTTGATTATAAATAACCGAGGGATTTTGTTTGGCCCACATCCATGCTCGTTTTGCGGCATTTATGCACGAGTCTGAAAGGCCAGGGAGTTGTTTGTTGAATTTTTTAAGAATTCTCGAAGCCTGCGATGCTACGGCTGTGAAGTTTAGCGCAGCGGCTGTACTTTTCTGTACCATATAGCGGGGTGTTGTAGCTTCGTGTGGCATTACCATCGGATCAAAATTAGCGTTGGTACATTTGTGATAGACCCCACCATCATCAGGATCTTGCATAGTTAACATCCATCGGAGATTCCAGATGATCTCATCCAGGATATCCGGAATTTCATTTTTACTTTCAGGAATATTCAAATCTAATGTGCCGTAATACTCAGGAAAATCTTCATAAGCGGATAGCAATGTAGAAGTAGTGATGCCACTGTTCACTATGTATTTATTGTAATCACCCGCATCAATCCAGCCGCGTGGTGAAGTGATAATTGTTCCTGCCGGTCGGTTCTTAGAGGCAGCGGAGGGATGAATCAGAATCTGTTCATTTGATGAACTTGTTGGACGACTCCATACTCCTGCATATTCTTTGGTGAGTTCTGTTGAAAAACGTTGGAAATAAAATCCTTTTAAAGAAGCTTTGACGATGGGATCATGAATCTTGTCTTTAATTCCAAATGGAAATGATGAGCCGACTCCGGCAACATGCAAAACAAATTCTCCTTGGCTTGTGAAAGCGGAAAAATTGGCAATCTTGGTTTTTCGCGAGGAATAATAAGAATTTTTTACTTCACTCAATTTGCCAGCAAAGAGTCTTGTTTCATTATTGGCCTTGGTGATATAGAATTCAGCAGCCTTTTCATTAATTACCACGGCTATCTTTTGCGATTCAGGATAAAAACCAATTTGATTAAGGCGAACGGATTCCCCTTGATTATTCTGGGCCGATGCGATTTGAAATGAAAAGAGCAGGAAAGCGAAGACAATTTTTTTCATTGCTACTGAGAATGATCTCTACGAAAGTAGGAAATCCATTTGAGAGCCGTAGTAATAATTAACAGGTGGTAAAAAATCAGGACTGCCCGAGAGAACAGCCCTGAATTTGATATAAAATTGAGTTTAGTGAATGAACGACTAGGCTTCTGCCTTTGCGTATTCTTCAACAGGCAAACAACTGCACACCAGGTTACGATCACCATAGGCATTATCAACACGGCTAACGCTAGGCCAGAACTTTGTCTCTTTCACAAATGGAAGTGGATAAGCAGCCTTCTGTCTGCTGTAAGGTCTTGTCCATGCATCGGCAGTAATAATGGAAGCAGTATGAGGCGCATGTTTCAATACGTTATTTTCTTTGTCGGCTTTGCCTTCCTCTATTTCACGGATTTCATTTCTGATTTCTATAAGGGCATCAACAAAGCGATCCATTTCAGCTTTCGGTTCGCTTTCAGTGGGCTCGATCATTAATGTGCCAGCCACCGGGAATGATACGGTTGGTGCGTGGAATCCATAATCCATCAAGCGCTTGGCAATGTCCTCTACTTCAACGCCTGATTTTTTGAAATCGCGACAATCCACAATCATCTCGTGTGCACAGCGACCTTTGGTTCCGGTGTAAAGTATTTTGAATTCACTGCTTAATCGCTCTTTAATATAATTGGCATTGAAGATGGCCAGCTTGGTTGCATTGGTCAAGCCTTCACCACCCATCATGGCAATGTATGCGTATGAAATCACCAGAATGCTGGCGCTGCCCCATGGCGCTGCAGATACTGCAGTAATAGCGTGTTCGCCTCCAGTTTTAATAACAGCATGACCAGGTAAGAACGGTTTCAATTTATCATTCACGCAAATAGGTCCCATGCCTGGACCACCACCACCGTGAGGAATGCAAAATGTTTTATGCAGATTCAGGTGACACACATCAGCACCAATGTTGGCAGGAGAAGTTAATCCTACCTGTGCATTCATGTTGGCGCCATCCATATAC
Source organism: Cyclobacteriaceae bacterium (assembly GCA_040079965.1). Taxonomy (GTDB): domain Bacteria; phylum Bacteroidota; class Bacteroidia; order Cytophagales; family Cyclobacteriaceae; genus ELB16-189. Next base: position 25,129 of record JBEBJH010000004.1, on the reverse strand, counting down.
ACCAATCCACCATACGCGTGAATGGTTTCGCAGATGTTGGTGATCGCTTCTTCAAATACTCCGTGTGTGGATGGATACGTTACCATCAGACAGGAAAGATTGTCTTTGTATTGTGCAGCTTTTGCTTTCAGATCAGCCACATCAATTTTTCCCTCTTCATCCGATTTTACAACTACCACATCCATACCCGCCATTACTGCACTGGCAGGATTCGTGCCGTGTGCGGATGCCGGAATCAACGCAATATTTCTATGATCATCTTTTCTGTTTTGGTGATAGGCCCGGATCACCATCAAACCTGCATACTCGCCCTGAGCACCGCTATTCGGTTGCAACGAAACTCCAGTGAATCCGGTGATTTCTTTCAACCAGTTCTCAAGGTTGGCGATCATGTGTTGGTAGCCTTCTGTCTGACTGGCAGGAGCAAATGGGTGAATGCCTCCCAACTCTGGCCAGGTTACCGGAATCATCTCAGTAGTGGCATTCAGTTTCATTGTGCATGAACCCAATGAAATCATCGAATGCACCATCGATAAATCTTTGTTTTCTAATCTTTTGATGTAGCGCAACATCTCATGTTCTGAGTGATGCGAATTGAATACAGGATGTGTAAGGAAACTTGTAGAACGGATTAATGATGAGGTCCAATTAACCTCACTTACAGATTCTTTCTTCAGAGAAGAACCACTGCCTGAAAAAACCGAAACAATATTCACTATATCCTGAAGCGTGGTAGTTTCATCCAATGAAATACCAATGTAATTATCATTGAAATATTTGAAGTTGATCTCGGCTTGTTCGGCTTTTTGTTGAATAGCTTTCTTATCTGCAACGGCAACCTTAATCGTATCGAAATAATTTTTATTTACTTGTTTGATTCCTGCTGCGGCAAGTCCTTTTTCAAGTAGTTGGGTCAGGCCTTGAATGCGTCCCGCGATTTTTTTCAAGCCATCTGGTCCGTGATAAACCGCATACATACTCGCCATTACTGACAATAATACTTGCGCAGTACAAATGTTTGACGTTGCTTTCTCTCTGCGAATGTGTTGCTCGCGGGTTTGCAAAGCCATGCGATACGCAGGATTTCCTTGCGCATCGATTGACACTCCGATGATCCTTCCCGGAATTTGTCTTTTGAATTCTTCTTTGGTTGCAAAGAATGCAGCGTGAGGTCCACCAAATCCCATCGGCACACCGAAGCGTTGTGAGTTACCGACTACCACATCAGCGCCCATTTCGCTAGGGGATTTCATCAACAGTAAACTCATTAAATCTGCGCCCATCACTACGAATACTTCTTTCTCATGAGCAGAAGAGATGAACGCAGTGTGATCTTTGATCTCACCGTTGTTGTCCGGGTTTTGCAGATACACCGCAAACAGATCGGCATTGGTAATATCCAGTGATGCAACATTGCCAATTTCCAATTTCACACCAATAGGTTCAGATCTTGTTTTAAGCAAATCAATTACCTGTGGAAAAACATTTTCATCCACAAAGAAAGTGTTAGCGTTTTTCTTGTTGCCTTTGCGTGAAGCATACAACAAGTGCATCGCTTCCGCGGCAGCGGTAGCTTCATCCAACAAAGATGCGTTGGCGATTTCCATTCCCGTAAGGTCGATGATCATCGTTTGATAATTGATCAGCGCTTCCATACGTCCCTGTGCAATTTCAGCCTGGTAGGGAGTATAAGCCGTGTACCATCCTGGATTCTCCAAAATGTTTCTAAGAATTACTCCGGGTGTAATACAGTTATAGTACCCTGTGCCGATGTATGATTTGTAAATCTTATTCTTCGACATCAGTTTTTTAAAATCCCTCAGAAACTCAAACTCAGATTGTGCTGCGGGCAACTGCAATGCTTTTTTCAAACGGATGTTGGCCGGCACGGTTTGATCGATAAGTTCATCTACCGAGGATGCCTTTACCACCTTTAGCATGTCAGCGATTTGTGACGCATCCGGTGCATTGTGGCGAGCTTCAAACTTTTCTGAGTAGAGAGGATTAATAGTGTTCATATTTTATTCTGTTCCAATGATTAACCGTGTGGGAGTGTAAAAGTTCTGGAGTAAAAGATACTGGATACTCGTTACTGGATACCTGACCAGAATCAGGTATCCAGTATCTGCTTTAGAACCTCTCGAATTGTGAGAAGAAAAAGTTGCCTTCGATGGCCGCGTTTTCATCTGAGTCAGAGCCATGAATGGCATTTGCATCAATTGACTTTGCAAATAATGCTCGGATTGTACCCGGGGCAGCTTTTTTAGGGTCGGTAGCGCCAATCAGTTTACGGAAGTCCTCTACTGCATTGTCTTTCTCAAGAATCATAGGCACAATCGGGCCGCTCGACATATAGGCTACAAGTTCGCCATAGAAAGACCGCTCTTTGTGGATTTCATAGAATTTTCCAGCTAGTAGATTGCTTAACTGTGATTTTTTCATGGCCACAATGCGAAAGCCGGCCTCCTCAATCATTTTGATAATAGCTCCAGTATTTCCTGCACCGGTTGCATCGGGTTTGATCATCGTAAAAGTTCTGTTTCCTGCCATTTTATCTCGATTTTAAATTGTTTCAGAATGCTTAATTCGGCCGCAAAATTAGCTTTTTAGTCCGTAGTGCATAGTCTGAAGTCCATTGTTTTTTGTCTTAATTCAATTTGATAGTTGGGCATAAACTTCGGGCTATGCACTCCCAATTAAAATTGCCATTTTTGCCCCTTCGATGAAAAATTTAGAGGCCTTTAAGTCCTTAATCAGCCAACCAAAGCGGGTCGTAATCACTACCCATTTTAAACCAGATGCCGATGCTTTGGGCTCTTCCCTAGGTTTGGCCGCTTTTCTGAAAAAAAAGAACCATCAGGTATCGGTAATAACCCCAAGCGATTATCCCGATTTTCTTGCCTGGATGCCAGGAAATAGTTCGGTACTTGCTCTTTCTAATCAGCACCCCGAAAACAAACAAAAAGCTGGAGTCCTTATTCAAAATGCGGAGATCATATTTTGCCTTGATTTTTCAAGTTTAAGTCGTATCAACAGTCTTGGAGAAATGATAAAAAAATCAGGAGCAACCAAAGTGCTGATAGATCATCACCTTGAACCCGAGGCTTTTGCTGATTTTGAGCAATGGAATACTGCCTCCGCTTCTACGGCTGGGCTTATCTTTGAATTGATTGAGGAATTAGGAGAAAAGGATCTCATCGATAAAGATGTTGCCACGTGTCTTTATTCAGGAGTGATGACAGACACAGGTGGTTTCAGACATAATAATACCCGGCAGCACGAATTCCTGATTGCTTCGGAGTTGGTTAGACACGGAGCCGATCCGCACAAAATTGCACAACAGATTTATGATACTAATTCGCTTGAAAGGCTGCGACTGACAGGGTATGTGCTGAGCCAGAAGTTAGTAGTGTTGCCCGAGTATCGAACCGCCTATATGATGCTGAGTCAGGAAGAGTTAAAAAATTACGGTGCTCAAACTGGCGATACGGAAGGACTGGTTAATTACGGTCTATCGATTAAAGGGGTTAAGATGTCTGTATTGATGTACGATCGCAAAGAGGAAATAAAATTATCGTTTCGTTCGTTGGGAGATTTTTCAGTGAATGAACTGGCAAGAAAACATTTTGAAGGCGGAGGACATAGAAATGCATCGGGAGGTTCTTCTAAACTATCATTGGAAGACACGTTGAAAAAATTACTGGCTGTGCTTCCGGAGTATCAAAGTCGATTAATAAAAGAGTAACTAAACAATTTAAATCTATACAATGAAAAATTCAGTTTTGCTGTTCGTCCTTGTGGCGATGCTAAGTGTGGCATGTTCCGATACAAAAGAGACCCCATCGGGTTATAAATATACGTTGTTGAGAAAGGGAGATGGAGTAGTTGTTAAACCGGGTCAGATATTAATCATGGATTTCCTTTTCATGGATGGAAAAGATTCAGTTTGGAACGACAGCCGCAAGGCCGCATTCCCCACCATGGTGATGGCCCAGGATTCAGTACCTCCAGGCGATGGAGTACTGGAAATATTTCAATTGCTTAGCAAAGGCGATAGCGTAACCTTTCAGATTCCAGCTAAAATGCTGTTTGAAAAGACCTTTAGAACACCGCCTCCTCCAGGGGTTGATTCTACTGGTTCATTTACCTTTCACATTGGTGTTACTGATATCGTTTCCGAAGAGAAGGCTCGCGAAATGCAAAACGCAATCGTAGCCAAGCAAAATGAAAAGGCGATGCTTGCTGAGACTCAGCAGCTCGCTAATGACACTACCTTAATTGAGAATCACCTAAGAGAAAAATCGCTGGTTGCTGAAAAGACACCCACTGGCATCCGGTATATAATTACCAAGCCGGGTAAGGGAGAAAATGCCAAACCGGGTCAATCGGTAAGGGTCAATTACACAGGCTATCTTTTGGATGGTACCTGCTTTGATAGCAGCATTGAATCAATTGCCCGCGCAAACAATGTCTTCAACGAAGCAAGAAAACCATATGATCCATTAGTGGTGGTACTTGGCTACCAGCAAGTGGTTCCAGGATGGGAAGAAGCGTTGAGCTTAATGAATAAGGGCGCAAAAATGACTGTGTACATTCCTTCTACGTTAGCCTATGGTGCACAAGGAAGAGGTGAGGCCATCCCTGGGAATTCGATTTTGAAGTTTGATATGGAGATGATTGACATTAAGTAGAAGACTAATGAAAAGGATTTTAGTAATTTTAATAACAGGCTCACTATTTTTTTTGGAAAGCTGTAAGGATAATGATCCATCGTGTACAAAAACAGTTTCTGAGGCCGTATTAGCCAAAGTTGATCAGACAAGATTAGCTGCTGACATTGCAACAATTGACGGTTATTTGGCATCTAAAAGCATTACTGCGCAAACGGAACCAAATGGAGTAAGGTATGTTATTTCTAATTTAGGTACAGGCACAACACCATGCCTCGAAAGCAGAATAAAAGTTACCTATTCCGGTCGATTGCTCTTTAGTGGTATTCCTTTTGATTCTTCATCAACCGGAGTGACGTTCCGCCTTTCAGATCTAGTGGTGGGATGGCAGTTAGTACTTCCAACCATTCCAAGTGGTTCTAAGGTGACTCTTTATATTCCTTCAGGATATGGATATGGAATTAACATTGCCGCAGGTGGCAAGATTCCCTCTAACTCCAATCTTGTTTTTGATATAGAATTATTGGAAGTGATCTGATATGACTATTTGCTTTGCCACCAACAACGAACATAAACTAAAGGAGATACGCGCTCTTTTAGGTAATGAGTTCAGGTTGGTTGGCCTGGCTGAGGTGGGATGCAATGAAGAATTGGCCGAGGACCAGACTACGCTGGAAGGCAATTCACTTCAAAAGGCTGAGTATGTCTTTCGGAAATCCGGTACTTCTTGTTTTGCGGATGACACCGGGCTTGAAGTAGAGTGCTTGAATAATGAACCCGGAGTGTTTTCAGCGCGCTATGCAGGTGAGCAACGCAGCGCTGAAGATAATATGAATTTACTTTTGAAAAATCTTGTCGGTAAGGATAACTGCAAAGCAAAGTTCCGAACGGTAATTACGTTAATAACGCCCGAAGGCATACGTCAATTTGAAGGCGAAGTTCACGGAAAAATAATAGATCAAAAGCGAGGCACGGAAGGATTTGGGTATGATCCCATATTTTTGCCGGATGGATTTTCAAAGACGTTAGCTGAAATGACGTTGGAAAAAAAAAGTGCTATCAGTCACCGCGCCCGGGCGTTTAAAAAGTTAATAGCCTATTTGAAAGGCCGTAAGACATCATCCGTGCCTCATGAATAAACCATTCACTATAGGGATTACAGGTGGTAGCGGTTCAGGAAAAACTTATTTTCTTCAAGGCCTGTCGTCCTGTTTTAAGCCCCATGAAATTTGCCTCATCTCTCAAGACAATTATTACAAGTCACGCGATCAGCAACCAGTAGATGAAAACGGAGTCAAAAATTTTGATCTGCCAGTTTCTATTGACCGCGAATCCTTTCGACAGGATTTACTGAAGCTTAAAGCAGGGCAGAATGTTATAAAAAATGAATACACATTTAACAACCCACAAGCAGAAACAAAGCTTCTTGAGTTTAAAACTGCGCCTATTATTGTAGTAGAGGGTTTGTTTGTTCAATTTTTTGAAGAAATCTCAAATGAACTTGATCTGCGGGTTTTTATTGAAGCTAAAGATCACGTGAAGTTGGGCAGGCGTATAAAGCGCGATCAGGTAGAACGGGGTTATGATATTGATGATGTGTTGTATCGATACCAATATCATGTAATGCCAGTATATGAGCGTCTTATTGAACCACTAAAGCATAATTCTGACCTGGTAATTCCCAATAACAGCAAATTTGAACGGGCGCTGGATGTTTTGGTGGGGTATTTGAAATCCCGGTTAACGGGTGTTGCAAATTAGTTTCTAAACCCTACTTTTGTGGTCTTCCAAATTCAAAGAAGTGCGAAATAGGTCTATATATAGAGGTTTTTTGATAGCGGCAGGCCTGTTGGCCGCTTTGGTTATCATCTTGTCTCATACCTATACATTGCGCCTTGATGAAGAAAAGAAGGCATCCACTGAACAGTCGGGTGAATCAACAGAGGGAAAAACAGTACTTACAGCTCCCGCTGAAGCGCTGACACAAGGAAGCCTTGTTCGTGTAGATGAGCAGATTCCGGTAAGCGTGATTGAAATTCTTGGGGAACCACAGAAAATTCAAAATTTCGTACCTCGTTCCGAGGTTATTTTCAGTAATCTTTTTAAGACACTCTTTCGGGTTCTTATTGCGCCAAACGCGCCCTAATCCATTTACAAGTTTTTTATTCTATTTGATTTGCGGATTGGATTCGCAGTCAATTCTATTCAACAGTTAACAATCAAATTCTAATTAATTTTTTATGCGTAACAAAGGTGTAGTTGTCGTTTTGGGCGTAATCATAACATTGCTCTGTTTGTACTATTTGTCGTTCACATTCGTGTCGCAGCGAGTCGACAAGGATGCTGTTAAGTATGCTACTGATCAGAAGGGATCATTGAACCTTGCTAAAAAGCAAATTTATCTTGATTCCATCTGGAACCAGCCTGTATACAACCTGTTCGGTGCGGAGTACACATACAAAGAAGTAAAAGAAAACGAATTGAGTCTCGGTCTCGATTTGCAAGGGGGAATGCACGTGGTGCTGGAAATTTCACCGATTGATATCATTAAAGGCTTAAGTGGAAATAACCAGGATGAGACCTTTCTCGCGGCACTTCAAAAGGCCCGTGAAATGCAAAAGACCAGTACTGATAGTTATGTAAACCTTTTCTATAAAGCATTTAAAGATGCTAATCCGGAGAAGTCGCTGGCATCACTTTTTACCTCGGCAGCAAATAAAGACCGTGTGAAGTTGTCCGATAGCGATGAAACGGTATTGGCATTCTTGAACACGGAAGTAGATGGTGCGATTGATCGTTCCTTTACCATTCTTAAAACCCGTATTGATCAGTTTGGAACTTCGCAGCCTAACATTCAGAGACTTCAGGATAAAGGTAGAATTCAAATAGAAATTCCGGGAGCAGATAACCCACAACGCGTACGAAAATTATTACAAGGCGTGGCCCGTTTAGAATTCTGGGAAGTAGTAGAAGCGTTTGATCCGCAATTAGGTCAATCTCTGGCTGGCATCAATCAGTTTTTGTTGAATGAGCAGAATCAAAAGAAAGCTCTCGCTATAACAGATACTAAAAATGAGTTAACTCCTGCTACTCCTGACACAACTAAATCAGCACTTGAGAAACAGTTAGGCCAACTTCGCGATAGCTCGGTAAGTTCATTGGATTCTCTGCGACTGGCAACATCGTCTCCAATTTTTGCTCTAAGCAATCCGAATGCCCCTTTTGTATACCAGATAAAGGACACTGCCGAGATCAACCGCATTTTGAGAAGACCTGAGGTAAGAAATCTTCTGCCAAAAACTATCGGTTTCTTCTGGGATGTAAAATCTGATCCAAACGTAACCCCTGGTGTTGAAGACCTTCAGTTAAACTTTGTGAATCTGGGTCGAAATGGCAAACCATTGTTGACTGGCGAAGTAATCAATGATGCTCGTCTGGACTATGATCAGTTTGCCAGACCTGCTGTTAGTATGACCATGAATGCTTCCGGTGCCAGAAGCTGGGCTAAGATCACAGCCGCAGCTGCAGCCAAGCAACCGCAAGGAAGAATTGCAATCGTACTTGATAATTATGTTTACACAGCGCCTAACGTACAAGGCGAGATTCCAAATGGTAACTCACAAATCTCCGGAAGTTTTGAATTGGAAGAGGCCAAGGATTTGGCAAACGTATTGAAGGCAGGTTCTTTACCGGCCCCTACCCGCATCGTTGAGGAGGCCATTGTAGGTCCGAGTCTTGGAGAAGTAGCTCAAAACCAAGGCCTGATTTCTATGGCTTGTGGTCTTGCGTTGGTGGTAATATTCATGGTTGCTTATTATTCAAAAGGTGGTTGGGTTGCCAACATTGCATTATTATTCAATATTTTCTTCATTCTGGGAATCTTAGCGCAGTTGAATGCAGCCCTTACACTTCCGGGTATTGCGGGTATCGTACTTACGATGGGTATGGCGGTAGATGCAAACGTGTTGATTTATGAAAGGATCAAGGAAGAGATGCGTTTGGGTAGAAAACTGAGGGAGGCCATTAATAAAGGCTACGAACGTGCCTTCACTACCATTTTTGATTCAAACCTTACTACTATGATCACTGCTGCTGCCCTTTTCTTTTTAGGCCAGGGACCGTTGAAAGGGTTTGCCATCGTGTTAATGATTGGTATTGCAACCTCTTTCTTCTCGGCAGTATATATTTCCCGTGTTATCATCGAGTGGATGGTGCGTAAAGGTGATGAAGCTAAAGTTTCATTTGACAGCCCTATGGCTCGGATGGTGAAGAAGCGCAGAGAGTTTGATTTCATTGGATTCCGCAAAAAGGCGTATTTGTTTTCAGGGGCGATTGTGGTGATAGGGTTTATATTGATTGCCGTTCAAGGATTGAATTTTGGAGTGGACTTCAAAGGAGGTCGTTCTTATGTTGTTAGATTCAGTGATCCCGTTGTGGCAACCGATATGAAAGTTGCTTTAAGTGAAAGCTTTGAGAATACAGGTGTGGAGGTAAAGAACTATGATAGTGATGAAGTAATGAAAGTAACAACAGCTTATCTGGTGGATGACGAATCTGAATTGGCTGATGAAAAGGTTAAGGCTGCATTGATTCAGGGGATTCAAAAATTCAATGGTAAACAATACACTGAAAATGATAAAGTTGATGACCAGCACTTTACCATTTCTTCCTCATCAAAAGTGGGTGCAACCATTGCCGATGATATTAAGGGTTCTGCTCTGGAAGCAACCATAGTTTCATTGATTTTGATTTTTATTTACATCCTTGTTCGCTTTAAGAGCTGGACGTATAGTGCTGGAGCTGTGGTGGCAACAGTTCACGACACGTTGTTCGTAATTGCGTCATTTGCCATTGCAGAGGTGTTTGGAATTTCCTTTGAAATAGATCAGGTGTTTGTAGCGGCCGTTTTAACAGTGATTGGATATTCAATCAATGACACGGTAATTATCTTTGACCGGATAAGGGAATACCTGGGCTTTGGGGCGAATCATGATCGTGCCAAGGTGTTTAACGATGCTATTAACAGCACATTGAGCAGAACTCTTTTAACATCAGGTACCACCTTAATTGTGGTGATTATATTGCTAATATTCGGTGGCGAGGTACTACGTGGTTTCTCATTTGCCTTATTTATTGGAATTGGCGTAGGAACATTCTCCTCCATTTTCATTGCCGCCCCTGTAGTATTGGATCTTGAGAAGAGTCCGGCCATTTCGAAAAAGCAAGTGGCCAAGGCGGCTTGATTTAAATCATTTGAGTTATCGAGAAGGCAGACCGTTAAAGTCTGCTTTCTTTTTTTAGTAAGTTTGATGAGAGTTGGATTTAACTAAATTCTAATTCGGATTGGTAAAGGCTCCTGTAATTTTGAGTAATGAAGATCCTGTTAATTGAAGACGAGAGAAAAACCATTCAGTTTATTAAAAAGGGGCTGGAGGAGAATGGCTATAAGGTAGACACAGCAGAAGATGGCAAGTCTGGCAAAAATCTTGCATTTCGAAATCAATACAATCTCATTATTACCGATGTGATTTTACCCGAGCTTAACGGGCGAGATCTTTGCAAAGAGTTACGAACAGCAAAGATTGAAACTCCCATACTCATGCTTACGGCCCTGGGCGATACAGATGATGTAGTGGCCGGCCTGGATAGTGGAGCTGATGACTATTTGGCAAAGCCCTTTGAGTTTAAAGAACTGTTGGCCCGTATCCGTTCGCTTACTAAACGGCAACCACAAGTGCAAGTTAATGAAAATCAACTTCGCATAGCTGACCTCGTGCTTGACATTAATGATAGGAGCGTAACCCGGGCTGGAAAAAAGATTGATCTTACCTCAAAGGAATTCTCTTTGCTGGAATATTTTCTGCGCAATCAGGGCCGGGTTATACCCCGGGCCGAGCTTTCCAAGCATGTATGGAATGTTGATTTTGATACCGGTACAAATATGGTGGAAGTGTATGTAAATTACCTGCGAAAGAAGATTGATAAGGATTTTGACGGTAAACTCATCCACACCCAGTTTGGGATGGGCTACATTTTAAAAGAGGCATAAGTGCAAATCAGAACCCGGCTTACATTACAATTTACGGTGTTGGTAAGTACCATTGTACTCTTGTCTTTTTTTGCCATTTATTTTTTCACTAAACAATTTACTCAGCAGGATTTCTCCAGGAGGCTTAGAGAAAAGGCCATAACCTCCGCCATTCTTCTGATTAAAGTCGAACAGGTAGATACTATTCTTTTAAAAATTATTGATCGCGCTAAACGCGACAACCTGTATCGCGAAAGTATTAGGGTATACGATCAGGAGGGAAAGGAGATCTACTTTAGTGGAGATACAGTTAAGTTAGGAATCAATGAGCAACTTTTCAATGAAGTAAAAGCAGGAGGAGAGAAGAAATTATTACACAGGGAATACACAGTGGCCGGAATTCCATTCAAGGATGGCGGTAAGGAATATGTAATCATTGCTTCCGCAGAAGATGTAATTGGGTTTAACCGATTGGTGGATTTGCAACGACTTTTAGTTGCCTTGTTTATTATTCTAATTGTTTTGGTTTCTATTTCCGGCTGGATTTATTCGGGCCGTGCGTTGCGTCCGATAAAAAGAATTATCGATGATGTGCAAAATATATCTCCGCAAAATTTAGGTCAGCGATTGGAAGAAAGTCCGCACCCGGATGAGATGGGGAAACTGATTTTGATTTTTAACGGGCTACTTGCCCGTATAGAGAATGCTTTTCAGTTGCAGAAAATGTTTGTGTCTAATGTTTCGCACGAACTGAAAAACCCACTGACAAACATAACGTCTCAATTGGAAGTTACCCTATTGAATGAGCGCACGAAAGAGGAGTATCGTGAAACCATTGAATCCGTTTTAGAGGACATTAAAGGATTGAATCATTTGTCCAATAGTTTGCTGGACCTGGCACGACTTACCCGTGAGTCAGACTCGTTTACAATGTCTAAAGTAAGATTGGATGAGATACTTTGGGAAACACGAGAAAGTGTAAGTGCCATTGATTCAAACTATAAAGTGGAGGTTGAAATTTTGGATATGCCGGAAGACGAAAGGCTTTTGTATGTAGATGGAAACCCGTACCTTCTTAAAACCGCATTTCAGAATATTATTGAGAATGCCTGCAAGTTTTCTGTGGATGGAAAAGCATTGGTAAGCCTTTCATGCCAAAAGGATGATCTAATAGTGCGGGTTACAGATCATGGCCCTGGAATAGAGAAAAAGGATCTTGAGAATGTATTTCAGCCGTTTTTTCGAACGGACGCCACCTCTAAAGTAAAAGGATATGGGGTAGGGCTTCCCCTTAGCCAACGAATTATTTCAATTCATAAGGGGAAAATCAGTATTGAATCCACCCCAGGCTCAGGAACCGTGGTTATTGTGGTTTTAAAGCCTGCTCAAGGTTTCTAATCTCTTTCTAATGATTTTTAGGTACAACGATTAGCCGGCCCGACTACATTTGTTACATAGTTTTTCAAGGTTGTTTGAGTTTAGAATTTAGTTTACAGGTTTTGGAGGAGGAGATAATCCTAATCAAACGTAAGCCAACTAATGATTAAATCTCTTCCGAAAAATGGGGTCCACAGGCCCCTTTTTTTATTGTCGGCTTGCTGCTTCTACACGAAGACCAATTGCTAAAACACCCTTCAATGTATCTTGTCTATTGAATTGATCGAGTCTAAAGCGATAAGTTCCTTCCGTTTTGAAAGATTGATTTGATAGTAATAAAAACTGATTATCCAACACATCACCCAATCCACTTCTGCCCAAAGGCCTTCCGGTTTTTTGATCGAACAAAAAGTTTGAAGCTAATTTCTTTGTAAGTTCAGTTCCGATGGAATCGGCTAATGAATATTGAACAAAGATTCGCGCGTAAGGGTACTCCAGAGAGTTGCGAACATTGTAATACAAATTGTATTTTTTAGAAACGTCTTTTATCTGAAATTCAAACACAGCCGGATCGTTCACCCTCCAGGCTCTGTCTTCAAATTCTTTGTAATTCTCAAAGACACGATTCGAATCACATCCCGCTAAAAAAAGCAACGTGAAGAGAAAAAAGAAATTGTACTTCATTCTTTCTTTGGACCTTTAGGATTGTTGCGAGGCTCTGGATTTCTGTTTTGTTGATTCGGATTCCTGTTATCGCGGCCGCGATTTTTGTTTTTCTTTTTCCTGTTCTTTGATTTATCCTGAAACTTTCTGTCCAGATTCTCCAGATCGCTGTTGAGTTTGGACAGAGGAATTTTAGCTTCCTCTTGATTGATTTCAAGACTAGCTGGTTTTTTTCCAGCCCTGTTCATCTCCAGAATTTCATTCACCCGATCAATATTCAGCGGATACCAGGTATTTTCTTCTTTATACCCAAACCACATGATACGTCTAAAGATGTCCGTTTTTTGAAGGCGCGCTTCTCCTCGCTCTGTTAGCAAGGGTGCTTCCACTTCAGGAATTCCTTTCAGCGCCTCCATATAAGTTTCCAGTTCGTAGTTCAGGCAACATTTCAAGCGTCCACATTGGCCTGAAAGTTTGCTGGGGTTTAGCGATAAGTTCTGATACCGTGCTGCACTGGTGGCCACATTTTTAAAATCGCTCAACCAGGTAGAACAACAAAGTTCACGACCACATACACCTATTCCGCCAAGTCTTCCGGCTTCCTGCCTTAGACTTATTTGACGCATCTCCACGCGCACTTTAAATTCGGAAGCCAGGAGTTTTATCAATTCACGAAAGTCAACCCGGTCTTCGGCCGAATAAAAAAATGTTGCTTTGGTATTATCGGCCTGGTATTCTACATCCGAAAGCTTCATAGCTAGTTTCAACTGATGAATAATTTCGCGGGTACGGTAGAGTGTAGGAAGATCTCGTTTCTTGATCTCTTCAAATTTTTCAAGATCCTTTTGGTTAGCGAGGCGATAAATTTTTCTGATCTCATCATCGTTGGCTACTTTCTTCTTTTGCATCTGAAGTCGTACCAGTTCGCCCTGCAACGAAACATGACCTAAATGGTGACCGGTTGAAGCTTCTACGATAATAGCATCTCCTGTGGTTAATGAAAGATTCTCTGTATTGCGATAAAAATCTTTGCGTCCATTTTTAAACCGTACTTCCACAACTGCAAAACGGTCCTTTACCGGCATATCCATATTGGAAAGCCAGTCAAAGACATTCATTTTGTTACACCCACCTGTGCTACAAGCTCCGTTATTATTACAACCAGATACTTTACCATCGGTTTTTGTTCCACAGGCACATCCCATCGCGTATTATTAGTCGGTTTAAACCTTAAAGTTATGTGGTTAACAGTGCATTGACAAACGGACTGGTTTTCAATTTCTTAGCTCGCTTTCAACCTTGGCAAGATCCTGGCTGATGTCTTTTCGGAAATAGGCGTCCTGCCAAATAATTTGCGACACAGCTGCGTAGGCATTTTCAGACGCTTCCGTCAAAGTCTTTCCTTTTCCGGTAACGGCTAAAACACGTCCGCCATTGGTGATGACCTGTTGGTCTTTCTGTATGGTACCGGCATGAAATATCTGGGCTTTTTTGAATTCTGAAAGCCCATCGATAACATTGCCCTTTTCGAAATGATCAGGATATCCTCCTGAGGCCATAACAACTGTTACCGCATAGTCCAAAGCAATAGAAATTTTTTTGTCTCGGAGTTCACCGTGAGCACAGGCAGCCAATAACTCAACCAGATCACTCTCAATACGTAGCATAACTGCCTCCGTTTCCGGGTCGCCCATCCTCGCATTATATTCAATTACAAAGGGTTCGCCCTTTACATTCATCAGCCCAATGAAAATAAATCCCTTATAGGGTATGCCCTCTTTCTTCAATCCCTGAATAGTAGGCGTAATTACCCGGTCTTCTACTTTTTTCATAAAGGCAGCATCGGCAAAGACTACAGGAGATACTGCCCCCATGCCGCCCGTATTGGGTCCGGTGTCGCCATCGCCTATTCGCTTGTAGTCTTTGGCCTCTGGCAAAATCAAATAGTTCTCGCCATCGGTTAACACAAAGACAGAAAGCTCGATGCCATCCAGAAATTCCTCAACTAAAACTTTTGAGCTGGCCTCGCCAAATTTTTTGTCCTCCAGCATTTCTTTGATGGTTCCTTTGGCTTCTGCTATTGTATCAGTTATTATCACACCCTTACCAGCTGCTAATCCATCGGCCTTAAGTACAATGGGCGGTTTGCATGAGTCCAGATAGCGAATAGCTTCTTTACTTTCATGGGCAAGGAAGGTGCGGGCTTTGGCGGTAGGAACCCCGTTGCGCACCATGAACTGCTTCGAAAAATCTTTGCTTCCTTCGAGTTGAGCGCCTTCTTTGCCAGGACCAACCAAACCGATTGACTTTAACTTTTCATTATTCTCAAAATAGTTGCGAATGCCTTTGACGAGGGGTCCCTCCGGGCCGACTACCACTAAATTGATGTCCTTATCAAGGCAGAATTTTCCTAGCGACTCGAAATCATCAATAGCAATAGGTGCGTTTTCGCCAACCTGGCTGGTGCCTGCATTTCCAGGTGCGATAAACAGGTTTTTACATAAAGAGCTTTGACGGATTTTCCAGGCGAAGGCGTGTTCGCGGCCGCCATTTCCAACTATCAGTATGTTCATAGGATATCCAAAGTGCCAAAGATACTACTACAAGAATATACTTTACTAGGAGTTATTGAGCATTTGAATTTCTTTCGAGCCTATAAAAAAAGGTCTGACCACTTTGAATGATCAGACCCATGATTGGTTCATTGTTATCGAACTATCAGCGCATCAATTAGCGTATTCGCTCAGGAATTTCACCCTCATCAACCGGAGATTATCTTCTGTAAAATCAGAATCTTCATCTTTTAAGGAATCCACGGCATCCTCTATGCTATCCGTTTCGGATTCTAAAAAGTAATCGTAGATCTGTTGCTGCTTATCCTCATCGAGGACTGAGTCGATATAATAATCCAGATTGAGCTTAGTGCCGGAATAACAAATATTTTCAATTTCGGTGAGAAGCTCATCAAAAGTTATGCTCTTGGAATCGGCAATCTCATCTAATTCAACCTTTCTATCAATCTGTTGAATGATGAAGATTTTGATTTTGGATTTGTTAACAGACGACTTAACAACAATGTCTGACGCTGTTTCGATGTCGTTTTCATCAACATAAGTTTGGATGAGGTCCAAAAATTCTTTTCCAAATTTGTTAACCTTGCCCATACCCACACCATTGACAGAAGCCAGTTCGTCTTTAGTAGTTGGGTACGTAGTGGCCATCTCTTCTAATGATGGATCCTGGAAGATTACATACGGGGGCAAATCTTTTTCTTTAGCTACTTTCTTGCGCAGCGTCTTTAGCATTTCGAAGAGTTTCTCATCGTAAGATTTCGAGTTGATTATAACCCGCTCTGATGATTCTTCGTCTTCAACATCGCTCGTGAAGTCATGGTCGCGTGCCAGTTCAATAGCATGAGGTTTTTTCAGGAAGTCAAGTCCCTTCTTCGATATTTTTAAGACACCGATGTTATCGATATCTTTTTCCAGGTATTGATAAATGAGGGTTTGGCGGATAACCGATTTCCAAAAATCCGCATCCTGCTGATCACCTTTTCCAAAAATAGGTAAGTCAAAATGGCCGTAGCTTTTTACATATTCATCTTCGGTACCACGGATAACATTAACCAAATGGGCTAGATTGAAACGCTCATTAGTTTGTTTGGCAGCTTCCAATACAATTTTAACAAACTCAGTTCCATCAAAGCGTTCACGTGGGTTTACGCAATTGTCGCACGATCCGCAGTTGTCTTCTTTATATTCTTCACCAAAGTAATGCAATAGTTGTTTGCGCCTGCACACTGGTGACTCTGCGTAGAATTCCATCTCTTGCAACAGAACTCTGGCGTTTTCCCGCTCTTGAACGGCTTTGTCTTTATTAAACTTTTCCAGTTTAGTCAGGTCGTTGTGGCTATAGAACATCAGACATCTTCCTTCAAGGCCATCACGTCCGCCTCTTCCCGTTTCCTGATAGTAGCCTTCAAGGGATTTAGGAACATCGTAGTGCACAACGAAGCGCACATCGGGTTTATCAATACCCATACCAAAAGCAATCGTGGCGACAATGATATCTACTTCTTCATTCAGGAAGTCATCCTGATTTTTCATTCTCACATCCGGATCTAACCCTGCATGATAAGGAGCTGCTTTAAAACCGTTAACGTTAATCAACTGCGCAATCTCTTCAACCTTTTTTCTGCTAAGGCAATACACAATTCCAGACTTGCCTTTGTGTTCTTTCAGGAAGCGAATTAATTGTTTCTTCGTTTCCTTTTTCGGCCGTACTTCATAAAACAGATTCTTGCGATTGAATGAAGAGATGAATACATCAGCTTCTTCCATCTGGAGGTTCTTCTGAATATCTATCTGAACTTTTGGTGTTGCCGTTGCAGTGAGGGCAATCACATTCATGTCGCCTAATTGCGCAATCATCGTTTTTATCTTCCTGTATTCAGGACGAAAATCATGACCCCATTCAGAAATACAGTGGGCCTCGTCAATAGCCACAAAAGATACTTTTACCTTTTGAAGAAATTCTATGTTCTCCTCCTTGTTTAGTGATTCGGGCGCTACATATAAAAGCTTTACCGCTCCGATAACGCATTCCTTCTTCAATCGCGTAATTTCACCTTTACTAAGGGTTGAATTCAGAAAGCGAGCATTGATTCCATATGCATTCAATTGATCGACCTGATTTTTCATCAATGCGATGAGAGGCGAAATTACAATCGCCAGGCCGTCTTTGATCATGGCAGGCAATTGATAACACAACGACTTGCCAGCCCCTGTGGGCATGATTACAAATGTATTTTTGCCGCCTAATATGTTCCTGATTACCACTTCCTGATTTCCCCGGAATTGGCTATAACCAAATATTTCCTTGAGTTTTACCTTCAATTCATCTTTCTCTTCTGCCACAACCATGATATCAACTTATAAAATTTTGAATTACTTATCTTTGTTACCTAATTTAATCTCACAAGGCATTGAATATAGCAAAAAATATTAAACAAATCGCCAAGGATGCGCTAATAAATGAGGCCCGGGCGGTTGAAAATCTCACCAATTATATCGACAACGATTTCGAAGCCTGTGTAAGGGAAATTCTCCAATCTAAGGGCCGCGTAGTAATTACCGGTATTGGAAAAAGCGCCATCATTGCCAATAAAATTGTAGCCACTATGAATTCTACTGGTACGCCTGCACTTTTTATGCATGCTGCCGATGCAATACATGGGGACTTAGGAATGATTCAGGAACAGGATATTGTTATATGCCTTTCCAAAAGTGGAAATACCCCTGAAATCAAAGTTTTAGTTCCGCTTCTAAAACGCAGAGGCTCTAAACTTGTTGCTCTTGTAAGTAATAAGAATTCTTATCTGGCTGAACATGCTGACTATGTTCTTAATGCAACAATATCAGAAGAGGCTTGTCCTAATAATCTTGCACCTACTACCAGCACCACTGCTCACTTGGCGATGGGCGATGCGCTTGCTATTTGCCTTCTGGAGCTCCGGGATTTTTCAAGTGAAGATTTTGCAAAGTATCATCCGGGAGGTTCGCTTGGTAAACAACTATATCTGAAAGTGGAAGATGTGTTTTCTAATAACCAATTGCCGCTGGTCTCCCCTGATACTTCGCTTAAGGATGTAATCCTTGAGATTTCTTCCAAGCGGTTAGGTGCTACAGCGGTGGTGGATGACGCGCATAACCTTCTTGGAATTATTACTGATGGAGATTTGCGAAGAATGCTGCAGAAAGAAAGTAATATTGCATTTATTAAGGCCGCAGATATTATGACCCGCACACCTAAAATGATTGATAAAGGAGAGTTTGCGGTTAAGGCACTGCAGATAATGCAGGAGAACAATATAACGCAGCTGGTGGTGAAAGATGGCCTTAAGGTAGCAGGCTTCATTCATCTCCATGATTTGCTCAAAGAAGGTATCGTTTAATAACTTCATTACTCCTAACCTGGAGAATAGCTCATGAATAAAAATCTTTACGTAGTACTGATGGCCGGTGGGGTAGGAACCCGTTTCTGGCCTTACAGTCGTAACTCTCAACCCAAACAGTTCTTAGATGTACTGGGCACCGGAAAAACGCTCTTACAGTCAAGCTATGAACGATTTCTGCCGCTCTGCCCAAAGGAAAACATCTATATCGTAACCAGCGATGAGCATGCAGATATCACGCATGAGCAAATTCCGGACCTTGATCGTGGCCAGATTCTGACTGAGCCAATGCGAAAAAACACTGCGCCTTGTATTGCCTATGCTGCCCATAAGATATCTAAGCTCAATCCAGATGCTGTCATGGTGGTAAGCCCGTCAGATCACCTCATTTTGAATGAAGCCGATTTCCAGCAGACTATTGAGAAGTGTTATGATAAAGCAAAAGATCAGGACAAACTAATTACCTTAGGTATTAGGCCAACTCGCCCTGAGACGGGTTATGGATACATCCAATACATTGAAGGCAAACACGCCCTCAAGAAAGTGAAAACATTTACAGAAAAACCTGTCCTTGCTTTGGCAAAGACTTTTTTAGAAAGCGGAGAGTTTGTTTGGAATGCGGGAATTTTTGTCTGGGGCGTGAAGGCGATTCTTTCGGCTTTCCACAAATACTTACCAGAAATGGCTGAAGTTTTTGAGGAAGCAGCTATCCGATTTGGTACACCTGAAGAGAAGAACGCGCTGCAGTCAGCATATGCGCAAACTAAAAGTATTTCTATTGATTATGGAATTATGGAGAAGGCGGACAATGTACACGTATGGCTGAGTAGTTTTGCATGGTCAGATTTGGGATCATGGAATTCATTGCATGACAATTCGATTAAAGACAGTGACAATAATGCAATTAATGCCGACAGCCTCGTCTATGAAACCCGTAACAGTGTAATCAAGGGTCCAAAGGATAAATTGATTGTTGTGCAAGGTCTCAATGGCTACCTGGTTGGTGCTTTCGACAATGTATTTATCGTGTGCGAAAAAGAAAAAGAAGAATGGTTTCGCAGATTCGTGAATGACCTTAAAACCAGACCAAACGGGAACGACTATTTATGATTTTTCTGTCGGATAGCTTCGTAGATTGAAATACCAGCTGCAACAGAAACATTGAGTGAACTGATTTTACCCTTCATAGGAATTTTGGCAAGATGATCGGCTTCCTTTAATAACTGTGGTGAAATGCCATCTTCTTCCGATCCCATAATCAGAGCAATGGGCGTGTTCAGATTAATTTCATAAAGAAGCGAGTTGCCTTTTTCGGTGCATGCAATTATTTGCACCCCATTTTCTTTTAAAAACAGAATTGTCTTTTTCATATCCTTTACCCGGCATACAGGTAAATGACTAAGTGCACCCGCTGAGGTTTTCATGGCGTCACCTGTAATCGGTGCATTTCCGGCATCCCCCAGAATAATTGCATCTAATCCCGCGCATTCAGCGGTGCGAGCGATAGCTCCAAAGTTTCTCACATCAGTAACCCGATCAACAATAAGCAAAAAAGGTTCACGACCTTCATTGTAAGCTTTGTCTATAATATTTTCAAGGTTAGCATACTGCACTGCTGCCAACAAGCAAATAACTCCCTGGTGATTTTTTGATGAAAGACGATTAAGTTTTTCTTGGGGTACAAAGGTGAAAGGAACTCCATTCGTCTTAGCTACCTGAATCAGTTCTTTGATCAAGTCATTATTTAAACCTGATTGAACGAAAATTTTTTCAATTTCCCGTTTGGCCCGAATAGCTTCCATCACGGCACGGGTGCCGAAGATCATTTCCGTTTTTTCCATGAAGTAATTTTCTCAAAGATAGGAAAACCCCGGACTGCTAAAACCGACTCTTCCTCAATAGATCAACCTTGCTAAACCAAGGCTCCATAAAACGCTTATCTCTCAGCAGCACATAATTCTCTGGGTCATACACACTTCCGCTTTTCACGAAAGTAAAACTCTGGCGACTATTTTTATAGAACCAGATTTCAGTCCCATCATTCATACTTACCTCATCGGGTATACCGAAGATAAGGTAAATCATTCCACGGTCGGTCTTCCATCCCTGTTTGAATGAACTGAAATAAATATTGGCAAGTTCTACTCTACGAAAATAATTGCGGATGAAATTCTTAGCCCGGTCCTGATCTCCGGTAATATCCAGAATCACTTTATCAAACTTGGCTTTCTCACCTTGAGTATTGAGTAAAGCGGTGTATTCGTCTTGAGTAGTAACAAAAATCATCGGGCCAATCAGGTCTGAGATTTTTGAGAACTTCGGATAAATTTCGTTTACACAACGGAACGCAAAACCTTCGGCAGCATTGGTGTCTTGTTGGAAGAGATATAGACCAGGCTTTTGAGGAGTAAATTTAGAGCCTGGATTCACCCGAAATGAAGAATCGTAAAACATAAACCGATCAGGTTTTTTTTCAAGATCGGCAAATGGGGGTGAAGCTGCCGGAAAATCGGTTTTATAGAATGAAACAAAAAGCGGGCTGGCAGCTGGACCGGTAACTTGTACAGCATATTCCTTATTTATAATCACATATTTTTGAGCAACTCTTTCGCTGTTTGTTTCAAGCCAGCCGTTAACCGGATATTTAGGTTCGATAAGCTTTATGTACGTCCAGCTTATTTTGCTTTCGGTATTTGTGATTTTTGCTACTAATAGCCAGGGCTTTGCAGGGATTTCAAAAATGAAAGATCCACCTTTTGTTTTATCAGTTGTTGTAGCACTTGTGCTATCTGGTTTGCTAAGTGCTGTGCCTTGCTGTTGGGTGAAGGCATCTCTCTTTTCCCACGAAAGTGAATATTTATCTACCGGAAACTGTTTTGCCTCCAGAAGATAGTAAACCTTGATTTGATTAATTTCTTTAACAACCTGAAATGAAAATTGGATCTCGCTATCTGGATTATACCACTCCCTAAAGTTCAGACTTGTGAGAGGCTGAGAAAAAGCCATTGAAAAGGGCAGAAAAATTAGCGAGAGAGATAAAAGCCGTTTCATAGTTTAGTTTATCAACATTTAAAGGTAAAACGATAATTCTAATAGATTAAGTTATTTTTGCCCGATTAAATTTTGCCATGGCTTCGGTTTATACTACAGAAATAGCATCCGAATCGATCCCTTCGGATAACCCCATACACCAACGACTTTTAAAAGCCTACGTGTTGGCTTCAGAGTTGGTTAATGGCAATCTTTTGGAAGTGGGGTGCGGAGAAGGTCGTGGAATCGACTTGCTCTTGCCAAGGGTAACCCAGTATACGGCAATTGACAAAATTGAACCAGTGATCGGGAGACTCACGAGAAAATACCCAACAGCAAAATTCTATAGTGGGAACATACCGCCACTTTCGGCATTTGCCGATAACTGTTTTGATTCCATTGTGAGCTTTCAGGTGATAGAACACATTGAAGATGATAAGCTTTTTCTTAAGGAGATTCACCGCGTGTTAAAGCCAGGGGGTATTGCATTATTAACCACCCCTAACCATCCAATGTCTTTATCGCGTAATCCGTGGCATATTCGGGAATATACCGCTCAGGAGCTGACCAGTTTGGCAAAGCAGTACTTTAAGGAGGTAACAATGAAAGGAGTAACGGGAAACGAAAAAGTGATGGAGTATTATGAGCGTAACAAAAAATCAGTTGCTCGTTTGATGCGCTGGGATATTCTGGATTTGCAACATAAACTACCCGCTGTACTTTTGCGAATGCCTTATGAGTTTATGAATCGGATGAATCGGAATAAATTAAAAGACAATTCCGATGAACTGGTTCTTAGTATCAGGCACGAAGACTACCTCTTAACCGAGGCAGCCTCCGAAGCTCTTGATCTATTTTTGATCGCTCGAAAGTAGAATTAGTATTGATTCCGGTCAACGGCTTCGCCTATCTGTAAACTACTTAAATGTTTGTTGAAGGCGTCTTCATATTTCTTGCCTAATTCCATTTCGCCATTTTCATAAAGAGTGCGTTGCAAGGAGTTAAGGATGAAAATATTCCTTCTTAGTTCCTGAGAAAGCCCTGAATTCTCCTCAATTAAAAAGGTTGCCATTTCATCGGCCCGGTCGCCCAAGATTTTAGCGATTTCTATACCCCTTTCCTTTTGGCCCAGTTTGAAAAGTAAATCAATGGTGGTGGCTGTTGTATGATCATAAGGAATAACGCGATCAGGCATTTTAGTCAGTGAAAATTCCACCACTTTATTAGCCTTTTCCATCTGACCCTCATCGATCAACGCTTCGGTCAGCGAATTGAGTGCACTTCTATGGTTTAGTACAAACCCTCTATAATCCTCTGAGAAATAAAGCTTCTCATCATCAAGCCCACTATACCTAAACTTGTTGATCATATTGTCATACGTTTTTTCGGTATCTACAAGGTACTCCCGATCAGTACGTGGATTACGAATGGGCAAGATGCGATAGGCATTGCCCTCCTGAACAGCGTATGGACTAAGGTCAATATTTATTTGAGATAATGATGTGTTGTTAAGATATAAGGGTCGCTCCCAATTGTTGGTGACCAGAAAATCTAAAATAGCGAGATCTTTTTTCTCAAGAGCTCCTTTTAATAATCTGATTTGCATCTGATCCACCACCAGGCTATCCAGATTTTTTGGGATAATCCCGCGTGCCCGAAGGTCCTCTTTATTTATGTTGAGCGTGAACATGCGAGTGGGCACTACATTGCGGTCTCCATCGCGTAGTTGTGGATAATCCTTTGCCAACAGATTTATGAACTCCTTCGCATCAATGCTTTTTAATTTAAAATCGGCAAAAGGCAAATAATCATTGGGTCCACCTTGTCGATATTGTTTTGCGGTTAGGGTATATGGGATTGGTTTGGATTCGTACGCTGTTCGCATAGTTTGCTCTATGTACCAGTCGGTATTGTAGTAGCTCAAAACCACTGCGCGCATATCGGTTCGGATACCTTCTACTTCCTGGGCATACCAAAGAGGGAAGGTGTCATTATCGCCACCGGTAAAAATCACAGCCTGCACACCGCAAGAGTTTAAGTAGTTGTAAGCAGAATCCACCGAAAAGAAACGATTAGCCCGGTTGTGATCGTCCCAGCCTTGGGCTGCCATTAAAGTAGGAGCCGAAAGTCCAATTAATGTTGCCACAATAGCTGCCGTTTTACCGTTTTTGAGAACGGAATTGATCATTTCAAAGATTCCAATAACCGCTAATCCAATCCAGAAGGCATAGGCATAGTATGAGCCAGCATAGATGTAATCGCGCTCGCGAGGTTCGGTTGGAGGCGAGTTCAAATAGAAAACAATGGCAACGCCTAGCATGACAAACAAGAGGGCGATCACAGAAAAGTTCTTGGTATCCTTTACGAATTGATAAAACATCCCAATTAACCCCAACACAAAAGGAATCATAAAGAAATTGTTTCGGCCTTTATTTTCAGCCAAAGCCGCAGGCACTTTTGAAAACCATTGAGTTGGTTTTAACCAATCCGCGCCTTGCTCGTCACTTTCGCGGCCTGCAAAGTTCCACATGAAGTAGCGCATGTACATAGTACCAATCTGGTGCTGAAACATGAAGTAAAGATTTTGACCAAAGGTTGGTCTTTCACCTTCCTGCAATCCAAGAATACTCTGATAAGTGGTGGCATGCTCTGAGTTCCATGCCCTGGGCAAAATAGTCTCCTGCCCGGGTTCATAAACGTACGTGAACTTACGATCAGAGATTTCATACTTGTCTCTGCCTTTAGTATAAACAGGAGCTCCATATTCTACATCGATGGGGCGTGCAGTAAAGTATGGGCCATAGAGCAATGGCCGGCTACCATATTGTTCGCGCTTCAAATAGCGGATAAAGCTCATCACATCTTTAGGTGCGTTTTCATTGATGAGCGTATCGTAGTTAGAACGAATAATTACGGTTGTATAAGAAGCGTAACCAATCAGGATAAAAGTGGTAGCCAGAATAAAGGTGTTCAATACCACCCGCTTATGCTTTTGGGTGATGTAGATTCCATAGATCAACCCTACAATAAGCAGAATGAAGAAAATGAGCGCACCGGACCCAAAGAATAGTCCTAATGTATTAACAAAAAAGACCTCGAAATGACCTGCCAGCGTTGGTAAACCGGGAACAATAAAATCATTGATGAATAACACCAGGCCACCGCTGATTGCCAGGGCGGCTATCACGCCCCAGGTTGTAGGTTTGAATTTTTTAAAATAGTAAATCAAACCTAGTGCCGGTAGCGTTACCAGGTTGAGTAAGTGAATGCCGATGGAAAGCCCAACCATGTAGGCCATAAGCAATAGCCAGCGATTGGCCTTGCTTTCGTCTTCAATCACATCCCATTTTAAAATGCCCCATACAACAAAGGCAGTAAAGAATGATGACATCGCATACACTTCAGCCT
>JBEBJH010000157.1:0-11887 GCA_040079965.1 Cyclobacteriaceae bacterium | reverse complement strand
GTACCTACCACCAGCTCACTTTCGTTAACTGAAGTAACGGTGCCTTCGTATTTCTTAAGCAATGCCTCGCGGTCGTTGGTTGAATACCCTTCGCCAAAACCTTTGCGATCGTAAGCATCCCAATCGAAGTTTTCTGTAGACACGGTAGATTCGGTAGCGGCCTTGCGGACTGTTACATCCTTAATCATGCGGCTGATACCTTCTTCCTCTTCAGCTTTTTTAGCTTGTTTAAATTCCGTGAGTTCGTCTTTTTCAAAGAGTTCTTCAGCGGCTGCGCCTTTAACGGCTTTCTTTACCGGGGCATCGTCAATAACCGGTTTGGTGCTTTTTGACTTTGGCTCTTCGGATTTTTCTTTCTGGACTTTCGCCATAAATGATCTGCCCTGTTTACATGCCACAGCCGGGCTCGCTGCGACAAATTTTAGTTAATTGTGCTCGTTTTTAATCAAAAACAAGCCCTGCTTACTTAGCAGGGCTGCAAATGTAGGTATTTTTTGTAAAAAGTCTATCGGGTTATTCAGGGCTTAATCAACTCCGGCTGAAGTGTTCCCAAGGCGTATTCCAATTGTATTTTCTGGAAAAGGAGAGTTACCTCTGCCTGCACTTTGGCTGCGGCACCTAATACATAGGTTTGGTTAGCCTGCGCCAATGCAACCTGTGTGCTGATTCCCAACTGGTAGCTTTCCTGTTGCGTATTTAAAGCAAGTTCACCTGCCTGAAACTGGGAAAGGCTTGCATCGTAGTTTTCGAGTGCATTGATAAAATTGTTAAGAGAACGCTGAACATCCAGTTTTACTGTCTTTTCCAGGTTCTGATAATTCAGCACGCTGTTGTCATACTGAACTTTTGAGGTAGCGCGCGAAGACTTTGTTTGAAATCGAGCGAATATGGGTATCGTAACGTTCGCACCATAGGAAAGAGAAGGGTTGGTTGTGCGAAACTGACCATTGAAATCATCCGCTATCAACGAATAGTAAAATGAACCATAGTTACCAAAAAGTGTAACTGAGGGTAGCGCTGGCGACAAAGCAGATTTATAGGCAAATTTATTTGCTTTGGCTTGATGATCCAGTTGCTTTAAATCGGAACGATTGGCAATGGCAACAGAAATAAGACTATCCAACGACATGGTCTTAAACCTATTCAAATCTTCACCCATAACCGGATAGGTTACTTCAAATGGTTGTGATGGATCGAGCTGAAGAGTTTGTGCCAGTATTGATTTATCGTTCAGCAGTGTGTTCTTTGCCCTGATCAATAATACCTGAGCGGTTTTCGCCAGTGCATCCTGATTATATACGTCCGTAATGGCCCTTGAACCCACCTCGTAAAAACCTCTCATCTGTTCAAGTGTGGTATTCTGGGTCTTTAAATTTTCTTCGGCAATGTGAACCAATTCCTGATCTAACAACACCTGCAAATATTGATTGGCAACATTCGATACGACATCCTGTGTGCTTCGTTTAATCAGGTACCCCTGCGCCATCACCTGGTTGTTGGATTGGGTCAACGTATTGTAATTTCTAAAACCATTAAATACAATCAGGCCCCCATTGACCTGGGCTCCCAAATAATCTGTTGTCAGATTTTCGAGGTTACCATTGGTAGTATTTGCCTGCTGACCTTCCTGACGTTGCAAGGCACCGGTTATGTTAAGGTTGGGCATGTAATTTCCCATGGCATTTAACTTTTGAGCCTGGGTTGCCTCCAATTGGTTTTTTTGCTGATTGAGAAGTACGTTTCGCTGCAATCCGATAACCACCGCTTCTTCAAAGGTTAATTTAGTAGCAGCAGGTTGTGCCCATGCCAACCCGATCTGTGAAAGAATGATCAATAGTATTAAAACTCGCTTCATAATTTATTAAGATACTTTTTCGTCCGACTCAACTGCTCCATCCGCAATTTTTACTACGCGTTTGCTGCGTTTCGCATTCTCTTCAGAGTGGGTAACCTGAATAATGGTGATACCCTCCTCATTTAGCTTCTGGAAAATATCCATGATATGTTTTCCCTGTTCCGAATGCAGATTACCCGTAGGCTCATCGGCTAACAATAATTTAGGTTGCCCCACAATCGCGCGGGCAATGCCCACCAATTGTTGCTGGCCTCCCGAAAGTTGTTCAGGAAACAAATCCTTTTTTGCAACCATATTAAATCGGTCCAGCATTTCGGCCACCATACTTTTGCGCTGGCCACCACTCACTCCTTTATATAGAAGCGGAGTTTCGATGTTTTCGTAAACGGTAAGTTCATCGATTAAATGATAGGCCTGAAAAATGAAGCCGATGTAATTCTTGTGCATTTCACTTTTCTGCTTCTCTTTCATTTTGTGCACCGGCTCATCAAAGAAATAGTACTCTCCGGCCGACTGCTCATCTAACATCCCCACGATATTCATGAGGGTTGATTTACCGGAACCACTCGGCCCCATGATGGTTAGAAACTCTCCCTGATTTACCTCAAGGTCAATTCCTTTTAAAATAAATGTCCGCTGAAAGCGAGAATCGATGTACTTGTCAATGTTTTTTAAACTGATCATGAAAATGGCTTTAAAAATGAGCTGTCTTGCCAATTTGCCTTTCCTTTTGGCCAATTACATGCCAAGACTTAATACGGGATTAGACGTGTAAAAAAGGGATTAGTTGCACAGCAACTCGTCCGTAAGTGAAAAAAGGTGTCCGGAATCGGATAAATATTGGGGCAGATCAAAAAACAAGCGGATGTAAAATCACATCCACTCTTCTATTCATATGCATGCCTCTGCGACTATCATTTTGATAAACAGGGTTCTCGAGGCCCCAATCTTTGATGCTGATAAACTTTTCAGGAATATCTTTCAAAATCAGTACCTCCAACACCGACTGGCTTCTCATTTTCGAAAGCCAATCATTAAATTCTTTTCCACCGATCGGATCGGTGTGACTGATTAATTGAATCTGATATTTATCAAGCAAGTTCGGAATAGAATCCAGCCAATCTGAAAGCATCAATACCTGCTCTTCATCGATGTAGTAACTACCCCCATTAAAATATATGCTTTTGCGTAGCTCTTCCTGATTGCCTTGAGAAAGTGCAACACACGAATAAACCATGAAGACCCCAATAATGATAAGTCGTTTCATGCTTTTCAGAATCCAGAACCTAATTTACCAATTTCCTGACTAATGTGATTCCAACATCAGGATCGGGTGTACGACAGATCAATAACTCAACCAGACTACTTTAGCATTCTTTCCTTTCTCGACAATGGTAACGATCAGCAGGTTTTCATATTCACTGTCCTCAAAATCTTTGTAGGTTTCCTTTCCCGTCAGGTAGTTCGCAATCCATGGAATGTTGTTTGAATGCCCGGAGATAACCACTGTGCCTCCTGAGTTTTTTTTAAGCATCTGATCAATCTCACCCGTTTTAAAAGCCTCATAGTCCGACACAGGTAACCCCTTTGCAGTTGCGAGAGGCGAAACAGTATTGCGGGTGCGTTTATAAGCCGTGGAATAAATCGCATCGACCTGAGTCTTCTTCAACAGGGTGGCAAGTAATTGAGCCCGCTTGGTACCAGCCTCTGTTAAGTCCGGATCTTTTGTGCCATCATTTCCCTTTTCGGCATGCCGAATTAAAATAAATGTAGTCGGTTGGGCCTGGACAGTTGAAAAGCTGATCAGGACTATAAAAAAAAGAATGATGTATTTCATAAATATGGTGCTGGATTCCTGACCCTTGATCTTTTTAGAACGTTGCTTATTTAAACTGATCGCTGACTGAAGTCGGAACACTGCAGCCGGAAGTATGCCGGGTATCTGCCAGGTGAATTATCTTCCACCCTTTCCCGTCATTCACAAGTTGAAAAGCATCTACCCCGCAATGACTAAACTTCTTGCCCAAATAAAATGCATACTGTGTCCACACCTGGGCAAAGGTTCCATCTACTTCAATCCTTGCACCCCAAATAGGCTCACTCCAGGGTTCGGGGTGCGGAGTACCAACTGCTTTTAAAAAGCCCGCGATTGAAGATTCTCTCCTTACAACAAGGTTACTGGATTTGTCTTTCATCACAGTAGCCATTGTAACTTCTTTGGCAAAGGCGCTATGCACCATAGCACTGTCGCCCAGATTCATACCGGTAAAAAGTCTTACAATAGGTTGCATGATCTCCATTCCTTCGGCATCCTGCTGCCCATGGGCACTCAAAGAGATGCCTAAAACAATCATTAAAAGAAATCTTTTCATAGGCACGTGGTTAACAAAGTACAAGATTGAAATTTTAGTTAAAAAGACCTATCCCTTCTATACGGAAGGCAGAATTCAGGGTTCACAAATAATATCTTAAATTTAACACCGATAAAATCAACCTATGAAGCCCATTTGCCTTATTCTCGTTTTGCTACTTTCAGCCTATGGTTCTTTTTCGCAGTCTAAAGTTGACAGTCTTGAAAAAGTATTGGCTACTGCGAAAGGAGATCTTAAAGTAAAGACGCTGAATGAATTCTTCCGGGCTTATATCAATTCGGATCCCGTAAAGGCCATTGGTTATACCCGTGAAGCGCTTTCGCTCGCCACTGAAATTGATGACAAAAAAGGAATGGCGGCCTCGTATAATAATCTGGGCGTTGCCTATCGCAATCAAGGCGCCCTTGACAAGTCACTAGAATACTATCTGATCTCCCTTCAGATTTATGAGGGCCTGCAAAACAAAGATGGCATTGCCACTACAAAAAATAATATCGGAAACATTTACTCCTTCAAAAAAGACTACGGCCAGGCAATGAAGTATTTCGAAGAATCGCATAATCAGTTCATTGAAATGGGCGACCAGCAAAAGATTATTGGCTCGATGAACAATCTGGGTAATCTGCACAACGACCTTCAACTTTATGAGCAAGCATTAAAATACTATTCCGAAGCGTATGAACTAAGTCAGCAAAGCGGAAAAGTATATGCAGACCCACTCAACAATATCGGCAACCTCTATTTTAAACAAGGCAACTACCAACGGGCCGTTGAGTATTACCAGCGTGCGTTACTATTGGCAAGGCAGGAAAACGATAATCTGGTAGTGCTGAATGTACTCAGTAGTTTAGGTGAAGTTTATGCACGGGCCGGGCAGTTCAAGAATGCACAAGCTTACCTCGATAGTGCTATGACCTTGAGTGGTGAAATGCAGGCATTCATTTTTGAGCCATCGATTCTGAAAAGCATGGCCTTAAACTTTTCGAAACAAGGCAAAATGAAAGAAGCCTATGAAACGATGGTACGCTATGATCTAACGAAAGAAAAGATTTATGGTGAAGAAAGTAGTCGTAAGATTGCTCAAATGGAGATAGCCCTCGACCTCCAGGAGAAGGAAAAAGAAATGGAGATTATAAAGACGGAGAATGAAATCAACACCCTCGAATTGCAAAAAACGAGGATGATAATAACCATTACTATTCTGGCCATTGGCCTTGTGCTGGGGGCATTTAATCTGATCTATTCGAAACGCAAGACCATTAAAAGAAAATGATCACTCGTCTTCAAGCCAGCGAGCTACTCAACAGTCTTACCAAAAATCCAAGTTTACTTCGTCACATGCGCACCATCGAGTTGGTGATGGAGGCTTATGCCGAAAAGTATGGGGAGGATCAGGAAGAATGGGCTGTTGCCGGATTGTTACACGATGCCGACTATGAAGTGTATCCGGATAAACATCCGCAGGTGATTGTCGAAAAATTAAGAACACTCGGTGCGGATAAAATCGCACACGCCATTTCGGCCCATTATACCAAATGGAATGTGCCTTATGAAAACTTGCTAGACAAGGCTTTGCTGGCCTGTGATGAACTCACAGGCTTTGTTGTTGCCTGCTGCCAGGTACGTCCGGATGGAATTACCTCGCTTGAGACCAGGTCGGTAATTAAGAAACTGAAAGACAAGGGTTTTGCCGCCAAGGTGGATCGGGACGAAGTGTATAAAGGGGTTGAACTGCTGGGCGTTGATTTGACTGAGCACATTACGTTTATCATTGATGTTCTTAAAAAGAACCGCGAAGAATTAGGAATTTAGAGTGAATTTCAAATCGGTGGGTGTGGAGATTTGCTGGAAACCATTATCTTTGGACATCATAAAATCTAAAAGAATATGTTCGAACAAAATGTAGGAGACGGTGCAAACCTGTTTGTAACAATTGTAGCTGTGATTATCGGTTTCGTGGCCGCTCTTGGCTATTTAGATAAAATGAAAACTACCAGGAATCAAAAGAAAGATTAATACTACCTAACCTTAAATAAAAAAGCCTCCTGCAAATTGTGGGAGGCTTTCTTTTTTTAAATCACTATGCTAGTTACCACCGGATGTGCCCGGAGTTGCACTTCCATACGGAGATTTATATTCCTTTTGGTAATCCTGAAAAGCAATTTTCTTATAGAAATCGCCACTTACAAAACTTACGAAGATGTGGAATTCCTCAGGTTTGCGATAGCCCGGTAAGGAGGTATATCCTTCAATAATCGGAACAATCCGAAACTCCTCATCAAGGAAAACGAAATTCGGATAACTCATTTGATTATTTAAAAGGGCCATCGCTAATTGGTGCGAGCCCTTGTTTCCATAAGGGACAAACTTAAAGGTAGTGCCTCTGAAAACTACATCCGCAGTTTGCTCAGCATCGAACTTAACAGGATAGAATTGCTCATTGAGTAATTTAGCAATCTGGGGATCGGTAAAGGTATTCTTATCCATAACCTTACACCAGCCACACCAGTCGGTATAGACATCAATAAAGATTTTGCGCTTTTCAGTTTTAGACTTCTCAACCGCCTCCTCAAAGGTCATCCATTTTACAGGCGAAGCCACTGCAACCTTGCTTTCCTGTGCGTAAACCTGGCTAACCCACCCCAAAAGCACTAAAAGAAAATATTTTTTCATTTATCTATGATTCAAAATACCAAACCGTTAACAAATTTAGAAAGAAAAGAAGTTCAAACC
Source organism: Cyclobacteriaceae bacterium (assembly GCA_040079965.1). GTDB lineage: Bacteria > Bacteroidota > Bacteroidia > Cytophagales > Cyclobacteriaceae > ELB16-189. The sequence goes on along the minus strand of JBEBJH010000157.1, from coordinate 4,927 downwards.
GATCTTTAATAAGCAAACGATGGGCCGGTGTAACCGGGTAACTGTTCGGGTTTGAGCCTACAGGTTGTGCGAAACTGAACATGAGCATAAGACAAAACCTCGAAAACTAACTATTTCACCACATTCTGGTACTGGCACCGCTTTTGGGAAGACGGATACCGTGCGACTAAAACTCACCGATAAAGATCTCATCCTTTTAGCAGGAATTGTAGTGGCTGTAATCATTGCCCTCACCACATTGATTTTGGATACACACCTTCCCCAAGGTGAGACAAAAAGAAACTCTCCTTCTCTGATGAAATCTGCCCCCTCACCTACCGTTCTGATTAATAAACTTGGGCAAAGCTTCCTAAGAAGATAGTTTACATGAGTTTCACTCACTGCCGGTAGGCATAATACTGCAGCACCGTTTCTAAAGCACGCCTGATTGCCTCATTGATTGGATAGAAATTCTGGGTCAATTCAAAATCTATTGCATGCAACTGCATATAAAACTGATTCATCACGGGCACCCCGGTTCCAGCATCAATTTTAAGAACTGCCTGCTCATACGCTTCTGTTTGTTCCGTCTTTATTATCTGGCAAGTCACTAATTCTTTCTTATCATACTTGTTGGTTCGTGCCGAATATCCAAACAACCTGCAGATCAAACCCCGATGCGGGTATTCTGTGCATAGTCCTGCCCCCGCCTGGGTAGGATTCAAAATCAAGCAAATCGATGAATCCGATTGGTTGATCTTATCCAACCATTGTTCAGCCTGGCCCTGATGGTATAAGTGGTAAGCAAATGGAAGAAACTCAAGCACGGTTGCTTCAATATCCGGTTTGAAACAACACTTACCGCAACCAGGTTTACAGTGAAGCGTGGTAGCCGCCTGAAAGTTGGCAATCTGTTGATCCAGGCTATTGAATACCTGGTGTACTGCTTTCACTTTTTCCTCTAATTGCATCGCGTAAAAATACACAATCCAATTGCCCGGCCCATTCAGGTAGTTATGCCACACAAAACCGTCAGCATTTTTTTTCGTATTTTCACTAACGAAAACCAGAATCCTATGAAAAAGACTTTATCGGTTCTCATTCTCCTTGTTTGCGTCCACACTGGCTATGCACAATGGACCCGGGAGTGGTCAATGGGTTATGTATTTACAAGCCCAACCGGCAAAATGAATCAAACCATCAATCAGGGACATGGAATTGTGATGGATTTTCATATGCTGGCGCCCAGCCAGAAGTACTCTTTAGGTGTAGATCTCAATTACACTATTTACGGGTACGATAAATCGCGTCAGGAATACATGTTTCCTGATGGCACTACTGCTCAGATGGATGTAGATGTCTCAAATACATTCATGAACCTTATGGCGGCCGGGCGATACAATCTGGTTACTGGTAAAAGCCTGACCCCTTATGTAGCAGCCAAAGCCGGATATGCCTGGTTCAGAACTGACTTAAACATTTACGACCCGGACGATACTGATAGCTGCGAACCGTTAGAGACCGCCCTCCTTCAGAAAGACGGAACCTGGATTTATTCAATTGGGGGTGGGGTAAAGTATGATCTTTCGTCTGTATTTAAGAAGCTAAGAAAAGAAAGGATGTTCATCAACCTGAGCGCCAATTACACACAAGGTGGCACTGTCAATTATATGAATACAGATGCCCCTGATGCCCATCATTCAAGCCCTACCACCAATCGCTCAGGTGATGTAGAAGCTACTTTTATAAATACGCAAACACAGGTTATTCATAAACATCATGTGGGCTATGTTTACTCCAGCTTTGCCCAGATGATGGACTTTCGGTTAGCACTTACATTCCGATCTCATAGATAGAATCTTAAATCGAGAGTAGCCAGCATTGTTCATTCGGGTTGATACCGAAGTGAAACAAGTCCCGTCTCATATACTTTATGATCAATTAACTTCAGCTTTTTCCGGCTGGCTATATTTTGGAACAAAGGCTTACCTGCTCCCAGCAAAATCGGGTGTATCGAAAGCCAATACTCATCAATCAGGTCATGGTTGATGAACTGTGTGGTAAGATCGGCTCCACCAAAAAGCCAGATGTCTTTGCCGTTCTGTTGTTTGAGCTGTTTTATTATTTCTTCCAAATCTCCATTCAGCAATTCTATGCCCGGTGTAACGGGCAACGTGCTGGAGAACACATAGGTTTTCGCATGACTCCATGGACTTGCTCCGTCATAACCCTTCATCATTTCGTAGGTTTTACGGCCCATCACCAACGCATCCATTCGTTTCGAAAATTCGGTAAGGCCATAATCCTGATCGGTAAAGCACCAATCGTATTCCCCGTTCGGTCCTTCAATAAATCCATCCAGACTTACTGCCAGACCAAGAATAATTTTTCTCATAGTCATTCTATTTTGAGGTTAGAAACTTTTACTCCAATTCTTCACAACTAAATCCTTGAAAAGACAACACTTGAATTGCCTGCTGCGGTTGCACTGAAGCAGAAACAATCCGAAGAATCCGATCACAATCATCCAATGCAAAATTCCATTTCCCATGTCCTGCCAATCCATTCAACATGGGAGCCAGTTGGTTCACGCTTTCGCGATTCTGTACGGATGTTTTAAAAACCAATACTTCCATACGTAAAGAGAATTATATATGCTGTTAAACAAGCAGTCACTAATCCTAAAAACAATATCATCAGCCGACCGCGACTCATACGATGCCGACCTGAATTTCAGTTGAATTAGCCTCAGGAAAATTAAAATCTGCATTGACATAAATTTCCCGATTTACAGCCACAGGTTGCAAAAATTCCTTCTGCAGGAACTTCATTATTTTTTCATAGCTGGATGGGATTTCAAGCCAGTTGCCTTCATGTCTTAATGTGACGCATTTAAACTCTTCTGTGCGTTTGAAATGAAACTTACCATCATAATCCGGTAGCACTTCAGCCACAGGTAATGAAATTTCCAGAGTGAATTGTTTGGTGTCCCCCATAAACCCGAAGTAATGCCAGTGAATCGGGCCAGTAATCGTAAGCTTATTGATTACTGCCTCCTGAAATAATTCAGATGCTACCCACATAAACTTGTTTAATTCAGCTACCGTGGTCTCGGTTCGATAAAACAAAAAATTGATGGGTTTTACATTTCTAAGCGTTGGAACTTGTTCTGTTGTTGATTTCATACCATTTAAATTTATGCTAATCAACGATTGACTAATGACAGCCCTATGTCAATAGAAAAAGTAAATTTTCAGATTATTCCTGGGAAACTGACAACCCTATGTCAACAGAGAGAAGAAAGAAATCAGAATTGAGAAGTCGAGAGAATGGTAAATCAGGATTTGGATACCTCGCTCACCCTGGAGTGATGCATATATAATTCCTTCGAAAGTTCGGCTACGCGATCGCGTAGTACCTCCGGACTTTCTACCTCAACCCCACTTCCGAACATCAGCAACCAGCGGGCAATAAAATCGATACTGTCCATCATAAACTCAGCCCGGATGCGATCTCCTAAGTCTATTTGTGTGGTGGCGGAATTCAAGGGTCTATTCGCAAGTGCCTTCTTATCAAACACAACTACCGCTTGCACCAGGTTTTGATTGGATTGAAACATGGCCTGAAAATACTCCTTCAACGAAACTGTACTACGGGCTTCAAATTTCTCGCCTGTCGTAACCAGATTTTTAATCCGGTCGGCCCGAAAGTCGCGGTAGCCATTGCGCAAACGGCACCAGCCAATCAGGTGCCAGGCCAGGCTATAAAAGAAAATGCCTGCTGGCTCCACTAGCCGTTGAGATACTTCGCCAGTGCTGCTGCAATAATCAATTTTCAAAACTAGTTTTTTTGCCACTGCCCGCTGAATCTCGGTCATGAAATGGTCTGGAAATGCCTCATCGTTGCTTTCACTTCTTCCCCGAAAGTTGACTTGAATATTAGAGTCAAGGGTTTCGAGGCTATCCTTATCCGCTTCATTCAATACCGACTTGATTTTATATAGTGCCGAATCAAAAGCTAGCCGCACTGACTTGTCAGCAATTTTTTCTACCAGTTTACCAGCCAGCATCATGGAGTTGGCTTCGTCTTGCGTAAACATGACTGGCGGCAAATGAAAGCCATCCACAATAAAATATCCCTTACCAGCCTCTGAGCCGATGGGAACACCCGCTTCCATCAAAGCCTTCACGTCCCGGTAAACGGTACGCAGGCTCATGCCAAAGCGACCGGCAATTTCTTCGGCTTTCACTACCCGTTTAGTTTGTAAATGTATGAGGATAGCGGTTAGACGATCAATGCGGTTCATCAATCAAAAATAAAAAACCCCGATGAATCGAGGCCTTTTATTAATCTATTTATAGTAAAACTTGTCAATTCCGTGATTCTCTACCAAAAAATGGCGTAAAGTATTGCACAGATGATAAGAATTACGGTTGCACCGATATTGAAGGTGGGACTCGTTTTGAATAACTCGGCAGTAAGATTGATCCCTTTTTCATTCACTTTTCCTTTTCCTTCCAGATAACTGATTATTAAAATAATTGTAATGGATAAAAGGGCCGTGATAAACATTTGATGCATAAATGGAAGGTGCACGAAGATGGCTGAATCTGACCAACCATTAGGCGCTACTTTAAAATAGAGGGCGATAGGTACAGAAAGAATTACACCCCAGATGGCCGCACTGTTAGTGGCACGTTTCCAGAATAATCCTGTGAGGAATACAGCCAAAATTCCCGGACTTATAATGCCAGTATACTCCTGAATGAATTGAAAAGCTTGTCCTAAATTTCCAAGCATCGGAGCAATGATCATAGCAATCACCAAGGCCACCGCACCACTGATACGGCCTACATTAACTGTCAACTTATCGGATGCATTTTTATTGATATAAGGCCTGAAGATATCCATCGTAAAAATGGTAGAGGTGGAATTAAGCATGGAAGCC
>JBEBJH010000384.1:0-2553 GCA_040079965.1 Cyclobacteriaceae bacterium | reverse complement strand
TCCCCCGCCACCAGGCCGCATTAGAAACGAATTCGGTAGTTGACCACCAATTACCATAAGCACCAAGACCTGTAAACGTTCCATTGTATCCACGATAACCACCCGGAAGTGCCGTAAATTTAGTATCATTGGTAACTCCAAAATTAGGACTGTTCCAATGCGTGGTGCCGCTCTCCTTTAATTTGGTACCAGCTTCTCCATCGCCTCCTAAATAGTCTACTAATGTTGTCCACTCTGTATCCGTAGGTATATGCCAACCGGCCGGGGCAAGATTGCGACTATCCATTACTGCATGCCAGTTATATAAATGGCCATACGTTTTGCTGTTGGTAGCATCGTTGTTGTATGAACAATATGCACCCGTTATCAGATTGCTCCATTGTACACCATCTGTTACATTCGAAATAGGATCACCATTGCGATATTTATTCACCTTCAAGTTTTCGGCCATCCATACTTGCGTTCCGATGGTGACCGTACCATAAACATTGCCATCTATATCGGTAACCGTTTCTGGCTTTGCGTCATCATCTTTACAGGATTCTAAATTAATAACCAGCACCGATGAAATAACAAGAGTTACAATGGTAGTAAATCGCGAAAAAACTAACTTATGATTCATTGTCGTTCAATAATAACTTAATAAAGATGATCACTAATTGTCAGATTTACCATGATATTGGTCATACTCTATATAGAAGGTAAAATGATACTCCCCTTGAGCGGAAATTAATTACTATTTTTATAATCCCTGAGATTCTTAATTAACACATAAGCGCATGAAGAAACTTCTCCCTTTATTAATCCTTGCAACAATTGGATGCACTCCGAAGAAGGCGGAGATACCGGTCAATACGAATTCAGTTCAGCATTATTCAATCCCATACTTTTCCGACTCCGCTTCATTCTCCAACATCCAAAAGGCCTTTCCGGTAATTGAAAAACTCTATCGTGATTATGCTGAGAAAAATCATTTTCCCGCTATCAGCTTTGGTGTTATAGCCGGTGGCCAATTGGTATACTCCGGTAGTGTGGGTACCGCCAATATTGCTACAAATACTCCGGCTACAACGAAGTCGCTATTTCGGATTGCTTCCATGAGTAAAAGCTTCACCGCTATGGCGATTCTGAAACTGCGCGATGAAGGAAAACTGAGTTTGACTGATCCGGTCTCAAAATACATTCCTGAAATGAGCAAGGCAGGCTCGCTTACCAAAGATGCTCCTGCTATCACAATACAAAACCTGCTTACTATGTCGGCTGGATTTCCGGAAGACAACCCGTGGGGTGATCGCCAGCTGGATGATACCGATGAAGAATTATTGAAACAGGTAAGTGAGGGGATTTCCTTTTCGAATGTGCCCGGAGTTGCCTTTGAATACAGTAACCTGGGTTTTGGTTTACTTGGAAAAATCGTCACCAACATTTCGGGTAGGCCGTATCAACAATACATTACCGACACTATCATGAAACCTCTTGGCATGAATGACTCTAAATGGGAATATGATGAAGTGCCCAAGGAACAATTGGCGTTGGGTTATCAATGGATCGATAGTACGTGGAAAGAAATTCCGCTATTGCATGATGGAGCCTATGGCGCCATGGGTGGACTTATTTGCTCCATCGAAGATTTTAGCAAGTACGTTTCCCTGCACCTTGCGGCATGGCCTGCGCGCAATGAAGCTGAGCGCGGACCCGTTCGTAGAAGTTCAATCCGCGAGATGCATCAACCCTGGCGCTTTATTAATTTGTTTGCGGATGCAAAAACCAGAAACGGAGAAGTTTGCCCGGTGGCGATTGGCTATGGCTATGGTCTCGGCTGGAGAAAAGATTGCAAAGGAAACGTTCGCATTTCGCACAGCGGTGGCTTGCCCGGCTTCGGCAGCGAGTGGCGCATTTATCCCGACTATGGCATTGGCGTAGTGTCATTCAGCAATCATACCTATGGCGCACCGGGTATGCCTAATGCAATAGCACTGGATACATTGATCGCGATAGCCGGATTAAAACCCCGTATTCTTTCACCTTCCGATATCTTAAATCAGCGCAAGGAAGAGATCGTTAAACTTTTGCCAGCCTGGAAAGAAACGCAAACTAACATCTTTGCAGAGAATTTCTTTTTAGATGAATCACTTGAAAGAAGAAGAGAAGCTACTCATAAAATCTTCGCAGAAGCTGGGACTATTACAAACGTGAAGGCACTTGAACCCGAAAATCAGTTACGGGGAAGTTTTCTGTTAGAGGGTGAAAAGAAGAATGTTTTAATTTTCTTTACCCTTACACCCGAGAAAGAGGCATTGATACAGCAACTGGATGTTGAACTTGTTGATAAATGATAGCAATTCAGGAGTGAAATTTTAACTGGTAATCCGCACGTATGAGTCTATTGCGAAAAATAAATTAGTCTACCTGTCCGATTCCTGATCACCCGAACGTCATAGAGGAAATGTATTAAACTTAAAGACAAATCTTATGGAAAAATTCATGCTTATTTTTCATGGTGGCAGCGATGTGGCCCCAGAAATGAAAAACCCTGACGCTATGCAAAAGCTG
>JBEBJH010000156.1:0-11983 GCA_040079965.1 Cyclobacteriaceae bacterium | reverse complement strand
CAGGAAGAATAATCTTAATATTAAATTTTCGTATAACAAGATCAAAAAAATGGAGGAAGGCCGTGACCTGGCCGACTCTATCAATAATTTATTTCATAATGATTTGAATGTAATTGTTTACAATTTCGTGGACATGCTATCCCACGCCCGTACCGATATGGCAATGGTGCGCGAACTGGCCCCTGATGAATCGGCCTATCGGTCGATTACTAAATCATGGCTTGTCCATTCTCCGCTCCTGGAAATTTTACGGAAGATTGCAGATAAGAAGGCCAGGGTTATTATCACTACGGATCATGGAACCATTCGGGTAAAACGACCTTTTAAAATAATTGGAGATCGAAGTGTAAACTCGAATTTACGATACAAGCAGGGAAAGAATTTGGGATTCGAGGGGGATAAGGTATTTGAGGCGGCAAAGCCAGAAAGATTTTTCTTACCTAAAACCAATGTATCCACGGCTTATGTGTTTGCCATCGAAGACCAGTTTTTCGCTTATCCAAATAACTACAACTACTATGTTAATTTTTATAAAGACACGTTTCAGCATGGTGGTGTAAGTCTAGAAGAGATGATCATTCCTTTTATTTTATTATCTTCGAAGAATGCCTGAGGAGTGGAATCGGCTTGCCGGAGCCTTGCCGTTAGATTCATTGCAGCAAGCAGCAAAGGAGTTACTGAAGCAAGGTAGGGGACTTATGGTTTGGCTTTTACATGGCGAAATGGGCAGTGGAAAAACCACGCTTGTAAAACATTTAGTAAAAGAGTTGGGTATTGAACGATTGGTTACCAGCCCAACATTCTCAATTGTAAATGAGTACGGGCAGGCTGGCCAATCAATTGTCTATCATTTTGACCTTTACAGGATAAAAAATGAAGCCGAGGCTTTAGATCTGGGATTTGAAGAGTATCTGACTTCAGGCAATCTGTGCTTGATTGAGTGGCCAGAGAAAGTAAAGACCTTACTCCCTGACCAATTTTTTGAAGTGAGGATTCAATATTATGATTTGGTAAGTAGAGAAATATATTTTCGGAGACATGACTGAAAAGAAAAGGACGGGATTTGAAGCATTGGCAAAATCAGGCCTCTACCCTCAAGAGGAAATGCTTAAAGTAAAGAAAGGAAAGTACTCATTCCTTATTGGGCTTCCACGCGAGATTTCATTACAGGAGAATCGAATCAGCCTCACCCCTGATGCTGTGGCACTTTTAGTAAACAATGGTCATGAGGTTTGGGTGGAGACCATGGCCGGAGAAGGTTCAAAATTCTCGGATAGGCAGTATAGCGATGCGGGTGCAAAAATAGTTTATGCAGTGGAGGAAGTTTATAAAGCTGAGATCATTCTTAAGATCGAACCGCCTACCCTCGAAGAATTAGAATATTTCAGACCTGGGCAAACCTTGATTTCGGCCCTTCAGATGGGGCACTTAAAGCAAGAGTGTATTAATGCCTTGTTGAAGAAGCGAGTTACTGCTTTGGCTTATGAATTTATTGAAGATAAAGTAGGCGGTATGCCGATCGTGCGGGCTATGAGCGAAATAGCGGGGAGTACCGTGATGTTAATTGCAGCCGAATATCTGAGTACGGTCAATAAAGGAAAGGGAATTATTTTAGGAGGTATTACCGGGGTGCCACCTACTAAAGTGGTAATAATCGGAGCTGGCACCGTGGCAGAATATGCGGCACGGGCTGCACTTAGCTTGGGGGCAGAGATTCAGGTTTTTGATAACCATCTTTACAAATTAAGACGTATAAAACACACCCTTGGAAATCAATTCTATACGTCAACAATTGATACAATTACACTTAGCGAGAGTCTTAAAAATGCGGATGTCGTGATCGGTGCACTTCGGGCCGAGAAGGGGAAAGTTCGACACGTAGTATCTGAAGAGATGGTAAGAAAAATGAAACCGGATTCGTTGATCATTGATTTAAGTATTGACCAGGGCGGATGCATTGCAACTTCCGAAACTACCAGTTTGAACAGGCCTGTCTTTCGTAAGTACGATATCATTCATTATTGTGTACCTAATGTTGCATCGCGCGTGGCAACTACCGCAACGACTGCACTGAGTAATATTTTTACGCCAACCATTTTAAGGGCTGCAGAAGAGGGTGGGGTGGAGGAGATGATCTTTTCGCATAAATGGTTTATGAAAGGAGTCTACACCTACAAAGGAACATTGACAAATGAATCGATAGCCCGTAAATTTGGAATTAAATACAAAAACATAGAGTTATTATTGGCAATCAGAGTTTGATTTAAGGTGACATTATGAAATTTTTTTTAAACTCGCTTTACTTACCTCAGTTAAGTGCCTTCTCTCAATGGGCAATACCCACTCAATTGCATGCTGAAAACACCCTTGACAGGTTATATGAAGTGCCATTGCATGGAAGTTCTTGTGATGGTAATTCTCCCTTGTTTAAGAAAACTGAAATTTTTGTAAAACAACCAAACTATAATGTTGCTTTGGTCGCAGGTCGCGCGCGACAAGAAAATCCTTCAGAAGGAAAATTTTTTATACAAGGGATAAAGATCTATTAAAAGTAAAAAAGATGTTCTCGCAGCCGCTGGCAACCTTGCTAACGAGGTTGAGTCTTTCATTAAATTCAACAAACCAAACGTGAGCAAAGAGTCTGGTATAGAAAAGGTATTTGAATTTCTTAATTCAAAATAAACCTTAAGAAATCAACTCTTTCAATGCCTGTTCATAAGAACGAATTTTCGTTTCTGCATCCGCCTTCTTCTTGCGCTCCAGTTCAATTACCTGTGGCGGAGCACTATTTACAAATTTCTCGTTTGATAGCTTCTTTTCAATAGAGGCCAGAAAACCTTTTTGATATTCAAGATCTTTCAAAATAGATTCACGCTCTTTGGCAGCGTCCAGCTTTCCTTCCATGGGTATAGTGTACTCAACCGTTCCTACTAAAAAGGAAACACCCGTTGGTTTTTCTGAGGCCGTATAAACCTCATTTATATTTGATAGCTTCTTTATGATAGGCCAAAAGTACTTGAGATCGTTGCCTGTTTCTTGCTTATAGAGTTTGATAGGTTCTTTTGGTGAAATCCCTTTTGAATTTCGGGTATTTCGGATTTGAGTAATCGTTTCAAATGCAAAATCTGCTTCCTTCAAAAGAGAAGTATCGACAGCACCAGGGTTGGGCCAGGGTGCTACTATCACGTTTTCTTTTTCCTTGCGAGGTTGAAGTTCACTCCACAACTCCTCAGTAATAAAAGGCATGAAGGGGTGTAACACCTTTAGCAGGGATTCGAAAAGGGAAACTGTTTTAGTGTAGGTGACCAAATCGATGGGTTTGCCAAATTCAGGCTTAACCATTTCAAGATACCAGGCACAGAAATCATCCCAAATCAGTTTGTATACGGTAAGCAGAGCGTCTGACATTCTGAATTTTTCAAAATGGTCAGTGAGTTCTGTTAAGGATTGATTGAACCTGGATTCAAACCACAAGGTTGCAGTTTTGTTTTCCGCTGGTTGAGTCAGTGAACCGTCAACTTCCCAGCCTTTTACCAAGCGGAATGCATTCCAGATTTTATTCGTGAAATTTCTCCCTTGTTCAATCAGTTTCTCATCATACAACAAATCATTTCCGGCTGGTGAGCTAAACAGCATTCCAGTGCGCACAGCATCGGCCCCGTACGTTGAAATTAGTTGAAGCGGATCAGGGGAATTGCCAAGGGATTTGGACATTTTCCGTCCTTGCTTATCGCGCACGATGCCTGTGAGGTAAACATTCTCAAAAGGTTTTTTGTCCATGTACTCATACCCTGCAATGATCATCCGGGCTACCCAAAAGAAAAGAATTTCAGGGGCTGTTACTAAAACCTGGGTTGGGTAGAAGTAAGCGAGCTCTTTATTTTTAGACACAATAATTTTTCCCTTCTCCTCATCAAAGAATTCATCTTTAAATCCTTCAAATACTTCTATGGGCCAAAGCCAGGAAGAGGCCCAGGTGTCCAACACATCAGAATCTTGCCTTAAATCTTTTTCTGTAATTGCTTTGCCGGATTTCTGAGTCGCCAATTTGGTAGCTTCTTCCAAAGTCTCTGCAACAACGAAATCATTTTCGCCCTCCCCGTAAAAGTATGCTGGAATTCGATGTCCCCACCATAACTGTCGGGAGATACACCAGTCGCGAACATTTTCCATCCAATGACGGTACGTGTTTTTATACTTTGCAGGATGAAGTTTGATCTCGTCTTCTTCAACAGCGCGATAAGCTTTGCGCGAAATCTCCTTCATCTTTACAAACCACTGCAATGAAAGCTTAGGCTCAACAACGGTATTGGTTCTTTCTGATCTTCCGATGCGGGTAACAAATTCTTCTTCTTTAATCAGATGGCCGGCTTCGCGTAAATCTTTAACAATCTCTTTGCGAACTAAAAATCGGTCTTTACCAAAGAACTTCGGTATCTCACATTTTTCATTGAGCGAGCCATCATTACTAATAGTATCAATCACGGGCAACTGGTGCCGCAATCCGATCTCGTAGTCATTTACGTCATGTGCTGGAGTTACTTTTAAACAACCGGTTCCAAAGGATTTATCAACGTAGTCATCCGTAATCACAGGAATTTCCCGATTGATAAAGGGGACGAGAACTTTTTTACCGATCAGATTTTTGTAACGCTCATCCGTTGGATTTACAGCGATCGCCACATCACCCATAATGGTTTCTGGGCGTTGGGTGGCAATTACCATCCAATCGTCAGCGGTGTCTTTAATTTTGTATCGGATTGAATAAAGAATAGACTTTTCTCCATCTTCTTTATAAAGTACTTCTTCATTAGATAAAGCCGTTTTGGCCTCGCAATCCCAGTTGATCATGCGCAAGCCCCGGTAGATATATCCTTTCTTATATAAATCAACGAAAACACGGATCACCGCCTCGTAATAATCAGGGTCCATGGTAAAAGAAGTCCGATCCCAATCGCAGGAAGCTCCTAATTTTTTTAATTGCTCTAGAATAATTCCACCGTACTTTTCTTTCCACTCCCAGGCATATTTCAAAAACTCATCGCGCGACAAGTCGGATTTCTTAATACCTTTTTCTCTCAACATCGCCACCACGCGCGCCTCAGTAGCAATAGACGCATGGTCAGTGCCAGGTATCCAACAAGCCTCTTTTCCCTCCATCCGTGCCTTTCGGATCAATACATCCTGAATGGTGTTATTAAGCATATGCCCCATATGCAGTACCCCGGTTACATTGGGTGGAGGAATTACTATACAATAGGGTTCCTTGGCGGAATTGGCCTCAGCATGAAAGAAGCCCTGCTTCATCCAGTATTGATACCACTTATCTTCAACTTCTGAGGGATTGTATTTCGTGGAAAGTGCCATAAATGGGGAAAATGACTTAATAAGAGGGCAAAAATAGGAAAAGGTTAGTTATATGGTGAGTTAAACTTTTTGAAATCCGGTGGGTTATAATAATTTGTAGTTTAGCATGTCAAAACTAAAATAGATGGAGAACCAAGCATCAGCCGAAAGTTATAAAACTGATCATATTGAATGGAAACAATTATGGAGTCTGGCGGCCCTATATGGCTCAATTGTGATTGGGTGGATAGCCTACCATAATTATCAACCGAAATTACTCGTTCAGTTCAATTTTACTGAGTATACATTCCTGTTGATAATCATTCAGGGAATAATCCTGTTTATAACTCCGCCCATAGCCGGAAAGATTGGCGACCGTTTCCGCTTTAAGCAAGGCCATAGAATGCCGATTATTTCATCAGGGATCAGTTTTGCAGCAATGATATTTATGGCGGTGGCTTTTACGCTGTTGGGTAATCCAACTGAAACCTTTCGTTGGATTTTGCCACTACTAATCGTTTTATGGCTTGTGGCTATGAGTATTTTTACCAGTCCTGCTCTATCAACCCTTGAGTTATTTACTCCAATTGATAAACTGCCTCGGGCAATGGCGATACTTACTATTGTAGCCAACCTCATTTATTCCCTGGAGCCCATCATTGTAGATTTAATCGATTATGTTGGAGCCCCGGTAACTTTTGTATTTGGAGGGATAGCAGTTTTTGTTTCCGGCTACGCGTTGAAAAAAAATTCGCTTAGTCTTTTTAATAGTAATTCAACACGTCCACGTACGGAGTTTAGATTTGATACACAACGATCTGACTATAGTTATATCCTGTTTCTGGGTGTAGCTCTCGGTCTTTCCACCACATTACTTTTTAACTATTTCCCTGCTATTCTGGAGAAAAACCTTGCTTCTCTTTTTGCTCTGGAAGGCAAATGGTTTTTGGTTATCGTGTTGCTACTTACGGCTTTGTTTTCGTTGCCAGCCAGTAACATTATTAATCAGTATGGAACTCAAAAATCATTTTGGTTCAGTTGTGTTGTAAATGGGTTGACCATTTTGATTATTTTCTTTACCGGATCGTCATTCTTAACCTTGGTTGCTATTTTAATCTTCACACTTTCCTTTACATCGCTTTCCATCAGTTCACTGCCGTTGGCTATTGAAAGAGCAAATTACTTTGAGAAAGTTTTTTGCGTGGGTATCTTTTTTAGTGGAGTAGCACTACCCGATGGTATTGTAGAATCGATCCAGGCGTTAGGCTATTAAGCAGATCAAGACTATGAACTCATCCGGATCCGCCACGATGACGGATATAAATTATTAACCCGGTTGCCCAGTAGGTTGACCCAACCTAAGGCATATTCATTGTACGTTACAAGGGCAAATCCTTTCTGACCTTCGCCAATCTGTAAACCTTCTTTTCTGAGGTAAGACAAAGCCTGATCCAGAGTTAGATCAATGACTTGAAAATGTTCGCGGTTAAGATGCGTGGAAAGAGCCAAGGCATGTTCAGGAATTAGCTTATCATGTTTAATCTCGGCCACCGCAGTGCCTTTGCTTACCACGTGTAACTGATTCGAGATATAAGCCATTTCATCATACCACGCAGATGGAATATGGATAAGTAAGTTTTCCTGCCGGATAGTTTTAAAATATTCCGGATCGAGGGTCCACGTCTGGAGTTGATCCGAAATAGTTCTTGAGGCAAGTGAGAAATTTCTTCCTGGCCTGATTCTAATCTCTTGTTCAGAATCCAATTTTCGCATCACTGAAATAAAGAACCCTTCGCCCTCCACATGGTGTGGATAAAACCGATATCCCAACGCTTTACCTGATTGTGTCTTTTCTATTTTCCATTCAGGCAGAATGTCGAGGTCAATAAATTCAACAGACTGGTTTTCGGCAAGCCAATTAAGGGTATCTTCATTTTCAGCGTGATTGAAGGTGCATGTGCTGTAAATCAGCACACCATTTTCTCTTAGTGCCGGCCAGATGTCATTTAAAATTCTTCGCTGTCGGGTTGAGCACAATGTAACATGATCTTCCGACCATTCTTTTGATGCTTCCGGATCTTTTCGGAATAACCCTTCGCCTGAACAAGGTGCGTCTACTACAATAACGTCAAAAAATCCATTCAGTTTTTGAAATGCTTCGGGGTCGCTATTGGTAACAATAACATTTGCAGAGCCCCATTTCTTAATATTCTCAGCAAGTATTTGAGCCCGCGATCGGATTACTTCATTGGAAACCAGAATCGAGTTTTTATTGATGAGACTTAAAAGATGAGTTGATTTCCCACCTGGAGCTGCGCACAAATCAAGCACCCGCAACGGTTTGTCAAGTTCTGTTGATTGTTTTAACGCCTGTTCTAAAAACATTGAGCTGGCTTCCTGCACATAGTATGCACCCGCATGCAAGGTTGGGTCTAAGGTAAACGAAGGACGTGTTGGCAGATAATAGCCAAATTCCGTCCACGGTATTTTTTTGCTATTGCGGGACGTACCTTTATAAGGATTGATCCGGATACTAACCGGCAATGTTTGTTCATGTGCCTGTACAAAGTCTGGCCACTCATGCCCAAGGGTTAACTTCATTCGATTTTCAAAGGCTGGAGGGAAAATGCCCGGCATGTATTTTAGATCGCTTTATTGTGGTGGTAAGAAAAGAAATTAACTTGTGAAAGTAACTGACATTTATGATAAAGGCTAACGACCCCACGCTCACCAGTTGGATAGAGATACCGAAGGGTTCTGATTTCCCGATTCAAAACTTGCCCTTTGGAATCTTTAAGACTAAGTATTTGTCAGCAGTTGCAGGAGTAGCCATTGGCAACCATGTACTGGATTTGGTTTACCTGCATGAGCATGGTTTTTTCGATGGTCTTGGATTACCCTCCGGAATATTTAATCAAAAATACCTGAATGACTTCATGGCTCTTGGTAAAAAGAAAACACGGGAAGTGCGGGAACGAATTTCGGAGTTGCTGCGGAATACTAATGATGAATTACAATCCAATGTAGGAGCCAGAGAATTGGCGTTGATTCCAATGGATGAAGTGCAAATGTTACTTCCCGTAAGGATCCCAAACTATACGGATTTTTACAGCAGCGAGGAACATGCTACGAATGTAGGTTCTATGTTTCGCGATCCAAAGAATGCATTGTTGCCAAACTGGAAACATCTCCCGGTTGGCTATCATGGTCGGGCTTCGTCTATTGTAATTTCGGGCACCTCTATCCATCGCCCGAAAGGGCAAATTAAACCTCCTGATTCTGACCTCCCTGTTTTTGGGCCTTCACAAAAGTTGGATTTCGAATTGGAGATGGCCTTCATTACCTGTAAGGATACAAAACTGGGAGCATCCATTTCGACAAGTAATGCTGAAGATTATATTTTTGGATTTGTACTTTTCAATGATTGGTCTGCGCGCGACATACAACAATGGGAATATGTTCCGCTGGGTCCATTCTTAGGTAAGAACTTTGGTTCAACCATTTCACCCTGGATTGTAACGATGGATGCGCTCGAGCCATTTCGTGTTAAGGGTCCGGAACAATCTCCCAATGTGCTACCCTATCTTGCAATCGAGGGGGAAAAGAATTTTGACGTAACGCTGGAAGTATTAATTCAACCCGGGAAATCAGAGGCTGTACCAGTATCCCGATCAAATTTCAAATACTTGTATTGGAATGTGAACCAACAATTAGCACATCACACGGTAAATGGCTGCAATATTCAAGTCGGTGATTTATATGCTTCGGGTACCATCAGCGGGCCTTCTCCAGGATCATTCGGATCAATGCTTGAATTGTCATGGAATGGACAGCGACCACTCCACCTGGCTAATGGATCGCAGCGAACATTCATTGAGGATGGAGATACTGTAATCATGAGAGGTCATGCTGAAAAGAATAATGTACGGATTGGCTTTGGCGAGTGCCGGGGAAAAATTTTACCCGCCTTATGAAATCGCGTCTAATGTTTTATGGCTTTATTGGCTTATTAACCGGGCTTGATGCTTTTCTGATCTCCAACCCGAATTTATTGGGCAAACTGGGTTTCATCATTTATAAGTATAGTTATCTGCGCACATTTCCGAAGGCCCTGGTTACAGTTTCTATTGTTGTCTTTGCAATTATACTAATAACTGAAGGGCTGGTTTTAATCGCAAAAAGAAAAGCTCCTCCTAAGAAATTGACAGGATTGTTCCTAGTCATTATTATTTTATTGATTGGAATACTGATTAAGACTGAACTTGATTTTCAAAGTTGGTCGTACAATCATACAGGGTATAAGCTCAGGTATGGTGCTTACCTTCTGCCGGTAATCTTAATACTTATTGTACTACAAGGGTTCATTCGGGTTCGTAAAAAGTCGACATCACCTGAAGGCATCTCAAAACCTTAATTTAGTCCGTATGATTATAAACCCTTCCGAGTTACCAACACCCAAGCTACAGTCATATCTGCAAGGAGCTGTAGCACCACGCCCCATAGCATTTGTAAGCTCGATTGACCTGAATGGGAATGTAAATCTGAGCCCCTTTAGTTTCTTTAACATGTTTAGTATGAACCCGC
Organism: Cyclobacteriaceae bacterium; assembly: GCA_040079965.1. Taxonomy (GTDB): domain Bacteria; phylum Bacteroidota; class Bacteroidia; order Cytophagales; family Cyclobacteriaceae; genus ELB16-189. The sequence continues at coordinate 2,053 of JBEBJH010000156.1, read as the reverse complement.
CCATATTGATCTTTTCTCCTTCCAGGCGGGTGCGCGATAACTCAACAAAACACACCCTTCAAAATGTATTGGAAGTACCGGAGGTGGTAATTAACATCGTTTCTTATTCGATGGTTGAGCAAACGTCTTTGGCGAGTTGCGATTTCCCCAAAGGTGCCAATGAATTTATTAAAGCAGGCTTTACTCCGGTTGCTTCTCAGAAAGTAAAACCACCCCGGGTTTCCGAATCCCCCGTGTCCTTTGAATGTAAGGTTAATCAGGTAATTCCCATGGGTACCGAAGGCGGGGCCGGCAATCTTGTTATCTGCGAGGTGCTGCTGATGCATATTCAGGATGAAATACTGGATGCGGATGGTCGTATCAATCCACAACGGTTGGATGCTGTGGCACGCATGGGGCAGGACTATTATTGCCGGGCATCCGGTGAAAGTGTTTTTGTAGTTCCTAAACCCAATGAGAAGGTAGGCATTGGCATGGATCAACTTCCGGATAGAATCAGAAAAAGCAACGTCCTTACGGGAAATGATCTTGGGCGGTTAGGTAATATTGAGAAGTTACCGGGCCCGGTGGACATCGAAAATCTACAATCTGAAAAAAACTGGAAGGACGCAGCGGCTAAAGGTGAAATTGAAATGCATCGGCTGGCTCAGCAATATCTGAAAGAAGGAAGAGTAGAAGATGCCTGGAAGGTTTTGTTATAGAGGAAAAAGTTAGAGCCGGCTCTGACTTCATTAAAATTCAAAGGAGCTTCGTTATTTCTACTTTTGAGGTGTACTAAAACAGGGATGCTTACAACACGATGTTCTAGACAGTTTTTAATTTGTCCAAGGTTCTTTCTCTTTAGCATTCATAAAATTATTTCCATCATAGATACTTATTCCTTGCCAGGTGCCGAACCACATTTGACCTTTGTTATCCTCAAGAATACTTTGAACCGTGTTAGTGGTTAATCCGTTCCAAGTTGTGAATTGTGTGAAATTAGTGCCATCATAGCGGTACACACCATAATTTTCAGCCGAAAACCAAATATTTCCTTGGCTGTCTTCATAAAAATTGTATGTTTCAATACCTTTAATAATTCCTTCTTTAGTAAAATTGGTGTAAGTATTACCATCAAATTTACTCACACCACCATTAAAAGTACCAATCCAAATATTTCCTTGTTTGTCTTCTAAAATGTCCGCTGCATTATTGTCGGTTAGTCCATTCTTATTTGTTAAATGCGTAAACTCACCCTTCTCGTATTTGAAAATCCCATTTCCATCGGTAACAAACCACATCGTTCCATTTTTGTCTTCTATAATTTTAAAAACCAATTTATCAGATAGCATGGGCTTCGGATTTTCGACCATTGATTCTGGTAATGAATAAGGTATAAAATTTTCTCCGTCAAAATGACTAACTCCTCCAATCGATCCGACCCAAAGGAGTCCGGCTTTGTCAATTGTTAAACCCCAAATTTCCGCATCATCACCCTGCAATCCTTCTTTCTTTGAAAATGTTGTAAACTCTTTACCATCGTATTTTATGAGCCCATCGGAAGTACCAAACCATACATTACCGGCTTTATCTTCTACAATTTCCATAACCCTCATAAATGGATGGACTCCTTCGATTGAAACTGTTTCTAATGTTTGTCCATCGTAGCGGATAATCCCATTTCCATTTGTTCCAAACCAATAGTTCCCTTTTTTGTCCTGATACATTGTCCTTACAAACTCCCTAACCATTCCGTTTAAATTGGTGTGAATTTGCGGAAATGTTGTACTCCGATTTAATGGTTTTTTGTTTAATGTATTCGCTATACTATCATTTGCAGATTTATCTTTCACCTGACCAGTGCAAGAGGAGATTAGCAGAGTTCCAAGTATCCAAATTAATATTCTCTGATGGGTTAGTATTTTACTTTTTTTAAGAATCATTCCTTTATTGTTTAATTTTTATGGTTTAGAACTCTGAACTCTAGCGAAGTATTTGTCGGCTTAGTCTAATGTGTCCACGGAGCCGACCCAATTGTTGCCAACGTTGGTGCATGTGACGTAGTGCGGCATAG
>JBEBJH010000155.1:0-12023 GCA_040079965.1 Cyclobacteriaceae bacterium | reverse complement strand
CCTCACCCCAACCCCTCTCCCTAGCCTGCCTGCACGAAGCCGTTTCGGCAAAGGCAGGGGAGAGGGGTGGCCGCCAATTGGCGGACGGGGTGAGGGATTAAATCCAGGTATTGAATCCGGTTTGGTTTAACTCAATTCGAGCCTCGCAATTTGATTATTGTTAACCGTTGCCGGTCTGAGCTTATAGAAACTGAATACAGTATAATTGTCGCAAATCACCCTTTAAATGTCGTCTTTGCATATCCCTGTGAAGGGCGATCTGATTGTATTTTTACATTGATAATCACACTCATTATATTAGTAAACCAAAAAGAACAACAATGGAATCAGCCACTAAAACAATCATAACGGTAGAAAGCATTGTAAATGCTCCTATTGAAAAAGTCTGGAAACTGTGGACTACACCTTCTGATATCACTCAATGGAATAATGCCTCACCCGATTGGCATACGCCAAAGGCAGAAAATGACCTGCGGGCTGGAGGAAAGTTTGTTTATACGATGGCCGCCAAAGACGGAAGTGTGAGTTTTGATTTTAGTGGCGTCTACAATCAGGTAAAGACTCACGAACTGATTTCTTGCCTCCTTGATGATGGCCGCAGTTTGAAAATTACCTTCTCCCGAATCGGTAATCAGACTAACGTGGTAGAAGACTTTGAGGCCGAGAGCGAGAATTCCGTTGAACTGCAACGGGGCGGGTGGCAGGCCATCCTCGATAATTTTAAAAACTATGTAGAAGGCCAATCCGCTATGGAGAAACTTCATTTTGAGATCTCCATTGCGGCTCCGGTAGCTACCGTGTATCGCACCATGATCGATGAAAGACACTATGCTGCCTGGGCTGCCGTATTTAATCCAACATCCCATTTTAAAGGTTCGTGGGCAAAAGGATCAAAAATTCTTTTCCTGGGAACAGACAAGCAGGGAAACGTGGAGGGTATGGTAAGCCGCATTAAAGAAAACATTCCCAATCAGTTTATCTCGATTGAACATAATGGCATTGTTCGGGAGGGCAAAGAAATTATCACCGGCCCGGAGGTAGAGGCGTGGGCTGGGTCGCTCGAGAATTACACATTTAGCGAAGTGAAAGGAAAAACAATGTTAGTTGTAGACATGGACTCCACTGCGGAATTCAAATCGTACTTTGAGGAAACCTGGCCCACGGCACTAAAGAAATTAAAAGAGCTTTGTGAGTCTTAGTTTATGATCACACCCACTTGATTTTTTCTTATAAAAGAAATTATGATCCACCCTATTTACCCATGTCTCTGGCTTGATAATCAGGCCAAAGAAGCAGCAACCTTTTATTGTTCGGTGTTCAGAAACTCACGGATAGTTGCCGACACGCCAATCGTGGCAACGTTTGAGTTGGCCGGACAGAAGTTTATGCTTCTGAATGGTGGGCCTACGTTTAAAGCGAACCCATCCATTTCATTTTATGCATTGCTCGACACCAAAGAAGAAATTGACCAGACCTGGACGAAACTAAGTGTGGGCGGATCGGTACTTATGCCCCTCGATCAATATCCATGGAGTGAACGCTATGGCTGGGTGCAGGATAAATTTGGAATAAGCTGGCAACTATCATTATCAAAAATAGCGGGTGTTGATCAGAAATTTTCGCCTGTGCTTATGTTTACAAATACGTATGCAAACAAAGCAGAGCAGGCCATTCGGTTTTATACTTCCATTTTTGATAAGTCGTCCGTGATTTCCATTTCAAACTATAAAGCAGGGGAGCCAGGGCCAGAGGGCACGGTACAGCATGCTCAGTTCAAATTGGGCGACTATGTTTTTATGGCGATGGATAGCCCGGTACAACATGCATTGACATTCAATGAAGGAATTTCCTTTGTTGTAGAATGCGATACCCAGCAGGAGATTGATTACTACTGGAATAAACTTACCGAAGGCGGCAGTGAAAGCATGTGTGGCTGGCTAAAAGATCAGTTTGGAATTTCGTGGCAGATTGTGCCAACGGTGCTGGGCAAACTAATGAGTGATCCGCAACGCTCTGGCCGTGTCGTTCAGGCATTTCTCAAAATGAAGAAATTTGATATTGATACCTTGTTAAAGGCATAAACATATTAACTTAAATTAAAAACCTATGGCGCGTGTAAGTACCTATCTCAATTTTGTGAACAAGACCGAAGCAGCATTCAACTTTTACAAATCTGTTTTTGGGGGTGAGTTTGGCGATAACGGAATTACACGCTTTGGCGATATGCCACCCCAGGAGGGAATGCCACCCTTACCGGAAAAGGACAAAAACCTGATCGTCCACATCGAACTTCCGATTTTAGGAGGTCACGTATTGATGGGCACAGATGCTCCTGAGTCCATGGGCTTCCACGTTAATTTTGGAAACAATGTGCACATAAACCTGGAACCCGATACACGGAAGGAAACAAAAAGATTATTTGATGCGCTCTCCGCAGGCGGTAAAGTTACTATGGAACTACAGGATATGTTTTGGGGCGCCTACTATGGTAGCTTCACAGATAAATACGGAGTGCAGTGGATGGTTAATTGCGTGGAGAAGGCTTAGTTAATAGCCCTACTCAGAGCACAAACCGATAGGTATACTTGATCAGGAAAATGTTGTGGGCTTTTTGATCGAAGCTAAATTCATAGGACTTGTGATCGGTCTCTCCATTATAGAAGGCTCCATTCTTCTCTTGCGTCCAAACAAAGAAAACAGTTGATCCGGGAATGTACTCCCAGCGCACCACCATGTTGGAACGGAACTGACCAAAGTTAAAATCGGGTTGACCGAATGAATACTCTACCGAACCATCAGCATTTTCATCCACGAGGTATTCATTATTGTTGAGCGTTAACCAACTGTTGGGCAAAGCCACGTAACGTTGGTTGTATTCTGCCGCATCTCCATCGGTCACGTATTTGTAGGTTTGGTATTTGCCCGAGGTACCAAAAGGTTGACCATAGTATTGAAGCGAGAGGTTGGGTGTGAGCATGTAGGTAACACGCATCACCAGTCTAAACGTAGTCTGATCAATCTCGGCCACTACATAACGTGCCTGGTCATCAACACTTCCGGTGGCTACATATTGCAACTGGTTATTATTGTAACTGAAACTCGGAGACAATGAGATATTTAATGCATTGATGGGTTTGTAAATAATATCTAAATCGACACTGGCATTTTGGGAATAGTTCTCGCGGCCAATGCCAAGCTCAGGGTTTATCATAAGTCGCAATTTTTTTCTGGGGTCCGTGCTGGCATACATCCAATAGTAAAGCTGTCCCGGATAATGAATGGTAGGACCACCCCTCAAGTCGGCATTGGATGCTTTGCGTACCTGGTAGGTGACACCGCCTCCGGCCCGCCAGAAATTTTTGAATTCGGCATGCGCATTAACATTGTACCCGGTGTTAAGATTGCGCATCCCGAAGTCATACTCCTGCCACTGGTTGATGTTATACCGTTGCGATCGGGTAATTCCTTTAGGTTCCAATTTCCGGTACTGCATCCAAAACCATTGGGTGATGTTATCAGTTTGTGAAAGAAACCCGATGTCGTTGAGTTCAAGTTCGGGCGATTGCCAGGTTACACCAAGGTCAGAAACAAGGTCTCCGCTTTTCTTCCCGATAATCACTTGCCCACCTGTGCCTGTTAAGGAACGCCTCGTTGGATTGTATTCGGTATGGTCATTGTCGGGCCGCTGAAAGTAGCGCTCGGAAGAAAGCTGCGTGGTGGAGATGGCCTCTTCACTTCCTTTTACATGACTGATCAGCGCTCTTGTGCTGAGATAATATTTTCGGTCTTTCCAGTGATGCAAAAAATCGGCTCCTGCCGAGTACGATTCTTGGTGCAGCCATTGAAGTTGCGGGTCATCAATTTTGCGATTGGTGGCGGTGAACATTCCGCCTAGCAACGTATTGCCCTTGTTGATGTCTTGCTGGGCGCGGGCTACAAAATAATTTGTAAGCGGTTCAATAGCTTGTTTGCTTCTGGATCCGAGGCTGTCAATTTCAGCGTACTCTTTGGCCGTTACACTTTCCAGAATGCCCCACGAAAATCCTTTCTTGTTTTTACCGGTTAGCTTGGCGGCTCCTAAAATATTGGTGCGAGTATTTGGTTTAACATATTCGGTAACGCCATCATCTCCTGTAGGATCGGTATCGGCCCACCCTTGTGGTTGCCTGCCGATGCGCCTTGAATAAAAAAGATTGTTGTTATTCATTTGAGATACCGGGAAATTCAGTGTGTTAGCTCCTTCCAGAAAAAATGGTCTTCGCTCCTGAAAGAAAAGCTCAAAGGCAGTGAGGTTTACTTGCGAGGGATCGGCTTCCACTTGTCCGAAATCGGGGTTAACCGTTAGGTCTAAGGTGATGTCACTAGTAATACCCACTTTGGCATCGAGCCCCACACTGGCGCTGGACGATTCACCTGTTATATAGGGATTGCCTGGTTCTTCCTGAAACCGTTCCGTCTTGGCAACCACGTAGGGTTGAATCTCTAATTGCTTTTGAGGCAGGATTCCTTTAATGCCTTTCATTTCTCCGAAGAGGTGAACGTACCCGGCTGCATCCGGAGGTATGTATTGCCATTGCGAGCGCTCCTGATTGCGAAAGAAAATACGCATTACCTGAATGCCCCAGGTTAGTTCGGGCAAATTTGCAAATCGCAACTGACTAAGCGGTATTCTCATTTCGGCTACCCAACCTTCTTCGTCAATACTGGTTTTCAGATACCAGATGGGGTCCCAGCCTTCGTCCCAATCTTCGCCATTGTTTGAAACATATTCGTCTCCTTTAACACCCGAAACCGAGGCGGAGAACGAAAAGGCAGTTCGTTTGTCATAGTAACTATCGATGTTGATCTCTACCATGTCGCCTTCAAAGCCATCCCTGCGCGACATGCGTTTTACAATTTTGTCGGGTTCGGGATCGTAGCATTTAAAGGCTACGTATAGATTTTTATCATCGTAGATAATCTTGAATTTGGTTTGTACCGTTGCCGGCTTTCCCTTGTCGGGATTCATTTGACGAAAATCGCCACCGGCCCATGCTACCTGATCCCAGGCTGCATCTTTAATCAAACCATCTATATGAGGGGGAGTACCCGATAGCCGGGTGGTTGTGTAAGACTTGGTAGAGTCAGTTTGTCCCTGTGCCAAACCGCAAAGCAAGAGAAATAAAAGCGTAAGTAGCTTCATGAGGGGGTTGTGGTTGTGAGGGATACTTCCCGTTTGGTCGGGGGTTACAGCCGTTTTGATTTTAAAACGAACAATTTATCGTCTAAACGTGCTTATAACGGGGTGAGTTGTGATACTTATATAAATGGTTTGTTAAAAAGTTGATTTGAGGTAGTCAAGTGCGGAAATCAGTGCGTCAATTGTTTTTTCACAGCAGGTGTTTGATATCGGACACCCAAGTAAACGGATATGAGTTGTGAAACATTTCCGGATTTGATGGGTTTCAATACAGGGGGTAAGATTCCGGCAGTTTGAAGTTAAAAAACACAGGTTGCAAGGAGGTGTACAAACTTTTAAATCTTTTAAACCAAAGTTCAAATCGTATCTCCGCAAGGAGTAAAGTGACTGACACTATATTAAAGTCAATTAGCACAAGGTTTAACAATCTGAACGCACTGCACTATCCTGTATGCAAATCCTTAGAATCTCTAAGTACAATCTTCAAAGGGGTCGACTTATCTTCATAAGCGGTTAACGCAAGTTCGTAACTTCCGAACTTAGTCTCCAACGCCCCAACTATTTATTGTAAAAACATGAACAAGTTTTAAACGATTGCGTACTAATCCATAAGAACTTTCTCGCCAACAAAGCAGACCGGGTTCGATAAAATTCACCAACCTTTTAAATGTTTATGGTATGTTACGCATTGACTTATCCCGATTTATGGCCAGTCGGGAAATACTGGCCCCAAGAAGATTCCTGATCAACCAGGGCTTTACCTACCATATGGCGGGCAGACTCTTGCGTGAACAAACGGGTTCTATCAGTTACAAGAACCTGGAGAAGCTTTGCCGCATCTTCAACTGCACGCCTAACGATTTGTATAGTTGGGATCCGATGGGTGAAACTGCCGACACCAAAGTGGCGTTGGCTAAGCTTGCGGGGCGCACGCGGCAGGCGAGCATTTTGGGTAAATTAAAGCAGTTGCCTGACAACAAGCTGGACCAGATCCGCCAGTTGGTGGATAAGCTTTACTCGGCTCCGGATTGATCCGGGCCTGGGCACTCATTTTCTTAGCCGTTGTCAATGGGTTAAAGTTCAATTGTTTTGCTGAAATTGAGAGAAACAATAAGGGCTATAGGCAATTGCCTATACACAATTGTTATGCACAAGCATGACGGACAGATTTTCGACCAACAATAGAGATATGAAAAAAATATTTGGACTCGTTTTCATTTCAATCCTTTGGACAAGTTGCAACACGGGGACAAAGACGTTTGAATATGGCTCTAATAACGGCAGACAGGTAAACATAAACGGCAAAAGAATTTACTATGAAGAATACGGACAGGGGACTCCTTTACTATTGCTTTCAGGTGGTGGACTTAATAGGAGTATAAAGGACTTTGAAAAATGTATCCCGGAACTCTCAAAACACTATAGAGTTATTGCACCTGATACACCCGGACAAGGCAGGTCTGAGCAAACCGACAGTTTAAGTTATGACCTATTGACGGACTTCATGTCTCAGCTAATCGACTCATTAAAGATTGACAGTGCCTACGTCATGGGACTTAGTGACGGTGCAATCGTTGCAATTCTTCTGGCCAACAAGCGGGCTGACAAGATAAAAAAGGTAATTTCAGTTGGAGCAAACAATGGGACAAGAGGTTTCGTACTCCCCGAGGGATTCTCCCTTGATTCTGTTAAGATTCCCACGGTGGACAATTGGGCAAAATATCACGAGAAAGATATTGAATGGTATAATAAGTTGACTCCTAAAAAGGACTGGAGAAAAATGGCGACAAATTTAAACTTGATGTGGTACGGGAAAGAGTATTTTTCACCGAGCGTCTATGACGACATAAAAATACCAACAATGATTGTGCTTGGGGACAGAGATGATATTTCAATTGAACATGGACTGGAAATGCACCGACTTATAAAGAATAGTCAATATTGTGTTTTACCAAATACGACACATGAGGTGTTTGCTGAGAGACCTGACCTTATTAACAAGATTGCGATTGACTTTTTCAAATAGAGATTGGTGAATGCCATGCCTGTGCATAACAAAAATGTTTCTGCAATGGTGCGGTGACGTGTAAGTTCAAAGTACTATCTTCGTTCCACGTTTAGTGCCAGAGGACAGTTTAGCGTTTCAAAGCGCCCTACTGCAGAAGCACAAACGATAGCGCAATGCCCTTCCAGCACCGCGGACAGTGACGACCAAGCCGATAAAGACTCGTTTCCGCAGAAATTGGAGCTACCATATTCTTTCGAAAAAAAAGTGTTCCGCTTTTGTCCATTTCTGGAAGATTCGTTCGTCAATAGAGCGTAAACCAAATTTTTTCTTAAAATGGAAGCAAGAGTTAATTTATTAGAAAAAGGAAAAAATGGCCTAAAGGCTGTTTTTGGGTTAGGGGTCTACCTAAAAAAATGCTCTATCGAGCGACCTTTATTAGCGTTAATTGATTTTCGTATTTCCCAGATCAATGGCTGTGCATATTGCCTTGATATGCACTCCAAGGATGCACGGGCGTTGGGCGAGACGGAACAGCGCCTCTACGCGATAAGCGCCTGGAGGGAAGCATCCTTTTACACCGAACGGGAAAGAGCAGCATTTGCGTGGGCTGAAGCAGTGAACAACAATCATGTGCCCCAGGAAATCTTTGATAAAGTGAAGGAACAGTTATCTGATGAAGAATTGATAGACTTGACTCTGTCAGTAAGTGCTATAAACACATGGAACAAACTCAACCTCGCTTTTTCTCCTTTGAAGCCGGGGACTTATGCTGTAGGACAATTTGATTAGTTACCTATAGAATGAGATGGTAGAGTTCTTTTCTCAGCAGTGTCTCCCGCTCCGGGGACGCTGCGTTTGTTCATCGTGGAGTCCGAGGCGAGACTCCACCTTGAATGAGCTTGTGCACAAACGATAGCGGTCATGCTATAGCGGCAACTCCACATTTCTACAAAGGACTATCAATAGTTTTCGTATTCAGCCACTAATAATGTCGCATTCGCGCTGCAATGACAGCATATCTTTATACAAATTTGTTTCATAAATAAAACAGCAACACTATGAGAAAAATAATTGTCCTGGAATTTATCACATTAGATGGAGTCATACAAGCAGGTGGTGGCCCTGATGAAGACAAATCAGGCGGTTTCAAATATGGTGGTTGGGCTGCACCGTATAGTGATGAAGTTTCCAGTAGGATCATGCAAAAACAAATGGAACCTGCAGATCTTCTTTTAGGCAGAAAAACATTTGAAATTTGGGAAGCCTACTGGCCTGTACATGCTGACTTTTGGCCGGGTATCAATGATGTCACAAAATACGTCTTGTCAAAGACCGTGAAAAAGTCAGATTGGAAAAACTGCATCTTCCTCAAAAACCTGGCTGCTATCAAAAACCTCAAAAGTTCAAAAGGCCCTGACATTAAAATCTGGGGCAGCAGTAAGCTGGTTCAGTTACTACTTAAAAATGATTTAGTAGATGAACTCTGGCTCAATATTCATCCGGTGACGCTTGGTAAAGGAAAAAAATTGTTTGACGATAGTTCAGTCCCGGCAGCATTTACATTAACAGAGTGTACTATTACACCAAGTGGCGTTATTATGGCCAATTACAAGCGGGCTGGAAAAGTCAAGATGGGTACTATGGGATCTTAAGAGAAAGAAAATAAGGGAAAAGATTTAGAGACAAATAGGAGGTATCTTTTTCTCAGCACCATCTCCGCCCCGGGGACACTGCGTTTGTTCATCGAATTGGTTTGGTCAGTTGCGAACAGTGTATGGATAAAGTTTTACTTCGCTATTATACACATAACAACCGTGGGTTGTCAAATAACAACTGAAAGCAGAGAAATTACAACTATTAGTAGCCGTTTATTTTTGCTTTATGGTAATAGATCAAAATAGCTTTGTGGCATCAAAAAACATAAAAACAGGATGCTAAATTCAAAATCAATTGGCAATAAAATTGCCGAAGCAAGAAAGCAAATTAATCTTTCACAAGCCGAACTTGCACAACACGTATCAATTAGCCCTCAAGCGGTAGGCAAATGGGAACGTGGAGAGTCTATGCCAGACATCACAACCCTGAATCGACTAGCAGAAATTTTCGGTGTTGACCTTAACTATTTCTCTGATAGTTTTCAGACGGAAGAAATTGCAACGACAACTACTGAGAAGCTAAACCAGCAGACAGCAGCAATTCCAATAGCCAAACCAAGGAAAAAATTTGACTGGCATTGGGATATGTCTGAAGCAAACTGGGTTGATGCAGATTTTTCAGGGTTAAAAGATTTGAAAGATAAATTTAGCTCTTCCAACATAAAGAATTGTAAATTTTTGAACTCCGATTTATCAGGTCTTACATTGAAAGGAAATGAAATTGGAATGTGTGATTTTTCTGGTTCAGAAATGAGAAACTGCAAAATTCAGTCATCAGAAATATCCAAAAGCAATTTTATGGACTGTTCTCTCATTGATGCTGAATTTACATACAGCGAAATCAATAATTGCAATTTCAGGAACACGGATTTGTCAGGTGCAGAATTTTCAAATTGCAATTTTCAAAAAAACACCGTTGAAAATGCAGTTTGGAAACACACCTCTTTCAAGAGTATTGGAATATCGGATATAGTTTTTGAAGGAATGTTTGAAGATTGCACATTTGAAAATTGTTCATTCAAGGGTGTAAAATTCCAGCTTGCAACCATTTTAAATTCATTCTTTAAGCATAACAGGAAATTTAATCGGGTGCAATTCATTAATTGCAAAGTAGATAAACTTACTTATGCGTTCTTAAAAAATAATGACGCAAATTTGACGGGTTTAGTAGTATTGGAGTAGCCGTGAAAAACCATTGTTTTAACTGAAATAAAAATAGGGATATATAAACAACGATAAAATAGAGAAATATGAGCAAAATTATTTTTGATAGCGGTATATCACTTGACGGTTTTTTTGCAGGTGATAACAGAAGTCCAGGTAACCCAATGGGTGGCGTATCAGGAAAAATTCACACGTGGATGCTTAATCAAAAAGCATTTTGGAAACACTTAGGAATGGAAGGCGGTAATGAAGACGGACCTGATGGTGAATTTATTAGAGAGACAATTGCAAGAACAGGTTCTTACATTATGGGGAAACGAATGTTTGAAGAAGGCGAAGTCAGTTGGCCAGAAGATTTATACAAGGCAGATGTTTATGTGCTGACACACGAAAAACGGGAACCCTGGGTTCAAAAAGGATCAACAACTTTTTATTTCATCAATGACGGAATACAAAGCGCATTGGAAAAAGCCAGACAATCGGCCAAAGGAAAGGATATAAGAATTCAAGGTGGTGCTGACACGATTCAGCAATTTCTCAATGCAGGGCTTATTGACGAATTTTTCATTCACATTGCTCCTGTTTTTTTAGGTAGTGGTATCCGACTGTTTGATGGTATTAAAAAAGACATCTATGATATTCAAATTGAAGAAATAATACCATCAAACCTGACCACTCATTTGAGATACAAACTGACGAAGAAATTACCGCACTCAGTACACTAAAATATTAGCCTTATGAAAATATTTAATTTCTTCATGATCTGTTTCATTTTTATAACTACGATTGCCTTGGGACAATCAAATGATGAACAGGAAATCAGAAGACTGGAAAAACATTGGACAGAATTACTTGATAATGGCGACACAACTTCGTTGTTGAAAATTTGGTCGAAGGACTACGTGGTAAACAATCCTAACGGAGAAATTGTGACTCCAGAAAAAATTGTTGCACTTATGAAAAGTGGTCATACGTTCCCCAAAGTCGAAAGAATTATTGAAAAAGTCACGTTCAATCAAAATATTGCTATTGTAATGGGCAAGGAGTTACAACAGCCTGCTAATATGACAACCAAACAGGAAGAATGGATACCCAGGAGGTTTACCAATGTATGGATTACGTCTGAAAATGGTTGGCGTTTGACAGCCAGGCAGTCATCAGAAGTAATAAGAAAATAATAGCTATAACTTACGCGTAACGTGAACGAAGGCAGACAAACTAGTATTAAGATCGTCAAGAAATAAAGTAGTTTAACCAGACCCGCTCTGAATATGAGTGCCAAAAATATTTTTTCAACACTGCTCCTTTTAACAAGCATAAAATTCTTTGCCGTTAGCCAGGCAAAAGTTCCCTTGCCTTACGGGCCAATTCCCAATGAGAACCAGATGCGATGGCAGCAAATGGAATACTATGCCTTCGTACATCTTTCGGTAAACACGTATACAGATATGGCCTGGGGAATGGGTGATGAAGACCCTAAACTATTTAATCCTGAAGGTTTGGATTGTCGTCAATGGGCTCGGATTTGTAAAGAGGCCGGGATGAAAGGAATTATCCTTACAGCAAAACATCATAGCGGCTTTTGCCTTTGGCCTTCAAAATATACCGAGTACTCTGTTAAGAATTCTCCGTGGCGAAATGGTAAAGGTGATCTGGTTCGCGAAATGGCTGATGCCTGTAAAGAATACGGATTAAAATTTGGGGTTTATCTGTCGCCCTGGGATAGAAACCATGCGGACTACGGAAAACCGGAATACATTACTTACTTCCGAAATCAGCTCAGCGAATTATTGACAAATTATGGAGAAGTATTTGAGGTGTGGTTCGATGGAGCAAATGGGGGCTCCGGCTATTATGGGGGAGCAAATGAAACCCGCACGATTAATCGTGATACCTACTATGATTGGAAAAATACCTACCAACTTGTTCGAACACTGCAACCAAACATTGTGATCTGGAATGATGGGGGCGATAGGGCAGACCTTCGCTGGGTGGGAACAGAATCTGTCTCTTATAC
>JBEBJH010000154.1:0-12038 GCA_040079965.1 Cyclobacteriaceae bacterium | reverse complement strand
ATTCGATGCGGCCACCCAACTGAAGGACGAAGGCTGACTGTTTCCCAAAATATCAAGGTTGGTCACCTGTAGATTATACCCTACGCTGGCATCACTGCAGATCGTTTTTACATCGGCCGCTCCCAGGGGTTCTGATTTAACCGTTACACTTACCGTAAATGGATTGCCTGCACATCCATTACCACTCGTTGGAGTTACTGTGTATACAACCACCTGATCGGAGCCCGTAACATTATTCAACACATCATTGATCGTTCCCGTCACTTTGGGGATAGTACTCTCTCCGCTCACATTCCCATTGGCTGCTGCCACCCAGCTGAAGGTTGACACAATCGCATTCCCCAACGTATTGATATTATTCTGCAAACTATAGCTCAACACTACATCACTGCACGTATTGGTTACATCATTCACCCCCACCGGTTGTGGTTGAACCGTTAGAGTTATTATGAAGGTACTACCCGTACATATACCCACCGAAGAGGTTGGAGTAACGGTATATGTTACCGTCTGATTTACGCTCGTTGTGTTAATCAATAAATCATTAATAGTTGCTCCAGGTTGAGGGGATGTACTTTCTCCAGATACATTTGCGGTTGAGGCTGCTACCCATGAGAATGTGGATGCAAGTCCATTGCCCAACGTGTTGATATTTGAAACCTGGAGATCATAATTAACAACCGCATTGCTGCAAATAGTTTTTGTGTCAGCAACACCTACAGGCTCAGGTTTAACTGTAATAGAAACTGTAAATGGACTTCCCGCACATCCATTGGCACCCGTTGGCGTAATTGTATATACCACCAACTGATCCAGGTTAGTTACATTTCTTAGGTTGTCATTAATAATTGCCGTGTTTTGTGCACTGGTGCTTTCACCGGTTACGCTTGGGTTTGATGCTGCAATCCAACTAAATGTTGAAGGCAGACTATTTCCCAAAACATCGATGTTGGTAGCTTGTAAATTGTAGCTAACCGTTGTGTTACTGCATATCGTTTTAGTGTCTGCGGCTCCTACCGGCTGCGGATTGACGGTAATCACAACACTCTGTGGAGTACCTGAACAGCTTCCGTTGCTTGGCGTAATCATGTAGGTGGCAGTGATCGGAGCTGTCGTAAGATTTACTAAAACATCCGTAATGTGTGGTGTTGCACCTACGGCAACATTGACTCCGGGTGATCCCTGTACTGAGGCATTTGACATTGTTGGCAATCCCCAATTAAATACTGTGCCCACTGGCAAGGTTGCAGGATTCAACAAGATTTGATGATTTACAGGTTGATTACTACAGATCGTTTTTGTCTGAGGAGTTACAAGAACAGGTTCCGGATTAACGGTTACGACCACATCCTGTGGCGTGCCCGTGCAATTAGGTGGATTGGGAACCACTGTTTCGGTGGGTGTAACGCGATAGGTAACCGTGCCAATTACACCCGATGTATTTGTCAGTAATTCCGATAAGTTTCCGGTTCCGGTATTCCCTACAGTAGTACCCGAAACAGAACCTGAAATGTTAATAACTTGCCAGCCGAAAGTAACAGAGGCTGTCGGAAGACCACTCAAAGTGGCAGCGAAGGCCAACGCTGGTGCGCTGCCACTACAAACTGATGTTGTGTTGCTGGAAGACATTACCGGTCTATCCACCAGATTCACCACAACCGCGGCCGGGGATCCGGCACAACCAGATGAACTTGTTTCTGTGACTGAAATTGTAACCGGAGTTATTGTTGTGAAGTCGAGTGTAACAGACGAGAGTCCAACCCCGCTTGATGGGCCTTGAAACGATGCTCCGGGAGCAGTCCAGGTGTATAGGGACAAAGGATTAGGTGCATTCAAACTGTAGACCACACCCGTTTGATTATTACATACGTTTGTCTGCGGGCTATTGAACGTTAACGCTCCGGGAGCTCCTGCAACTGTAACCGTGAAATTGCTGGTATTACCAGTACAACCATTTAACGTTTCAAATACGCTTATGTCAACATTGCCTATCGCAGGTCCTGGAAATTTTAAGAGAATAAAAAAGTTCGGAGAATTTATACCACCACCACCAAAGACCTGAAAATCTGCCACAGCACTGGTTACACTCCAGGTATAGTTAGAACCCGGATTGAGTCCTGGGTTGACCTGATATAACACGATCGTTGAACCGGTACATACCGTGGCGCCACCTGTAATTGGGTTATCGGCAGGCCGTAATTTTAATGTTAAAGTAACATCAGCCACATCAAAACACCGCGGAGTTACAGGGCTTGTCAGATCAATAACTTTGGCAAAGATTGTCTTGGTTGCTGTTATCGTATAATTCTGTTCCTGGCCAACCCCAGCCCCGGGAGCAATCAACGTTGTTAATGCTGCATCTTCATACCATTCGACATCTCTGGTTACAGCGGTACCTCCGTTAGTAACTCCGCCCGCACCGAATTCAAACGTGGTCAGGTTTATCGTGTTACCGGCAAAATTTCCAGCCAACCCAGCACCCACTGTATTTTCACAGAACTGAAAGTTTCTGTCAACGGCTGCAGGCAACGAGTTAACAGTAAATGTTACAGTGCCTGTATTCTGACATCCAGCTGTACTGGTTAACCGAACAAAATAAGTACCCCCGGCACCGTTAGTAATATTTTGAGGCGTTGTCGCAGGAAGAATTGGACTGGCTGGAATAGGATCTGCAAACCACTCCACAGTAACACCTGCTGCGCCACCTGTTACACTTGAGTTTAGAGTTGTCAAGTCAAAGTTTGCCCGCGAGCCGCCTCCAGACACATCTTCGCAAAGTTGGGGAGTTAAGTTAGTAACTGCCGGCAGTGGATTTACAGTTAATATAACATCATCCTGCGTTGGAGAACAAACGCTCAACGCACTGGTTGCCGTCCAACGCAAAGTTGTGTTAATCGGCAAACCGCCCGGAACATCCTGTGGCAAACCTGTAACTGTAGAATTAAAACTGTTGGGACTGGTTATAACTATAGTACCCACAGGGCCAACTACTGACCAGGTACCTGTACCTCCATTATTAACAGCGGTGGCGGCTAAGGTTGCACTTGTGGCACAAAGTAAAGGTTGATCGGGACCGGCTGCGGCTGCTGTCGGTCTTAAGTCTTGTGTTTGCGTTACGGCCCTTCCTGTAGAACTAAAGCATCCAGTCGTTGTATTGCGCGTAAAGGCAAAAAACGTTGCTGTTGCCGAAGTTGTGGGTGTAAATGTGCGATTATTGGTTCCGCTTTCTGCTCCGCTTCCAGGTACAGCAGCAGCAAAAGAAGCCAACGCAGGACCAGCAGTTGACCATTCTATTTCAAAACCTACTCCGGGGTCAGTTACTGAAAGTGGTACCCCAGTTCCTGGGACACTACAAGCAATTCCATTCACAGGACCAGCCGGTAAAGCAGGTCTTGGATTTACAACCAATGGTGCACTATTAAAAGGCACTGCACCCGCACACAAAGTAAGGGTATTTTTAAGTGCAGTTACTGTTACAACATATGATCCGGGAACACTACCCCAAGCAGTATATGGTGGTTGGATTGTTAACTGGCCGGAAGCATCACTTGATTTGTTTAGTTCAGTAAACGTATTACCATTTACTGTGTAGGTTATGTCATAAAACTGAGCAGAATTTGGAAGTAAATCAAGAATTGCATCGGGTGGATTTGTTGCCCCACCATCATCACAAACGGCAGCTGTTGCCGTGAAAGTTTCCACAGTTGGAGGTGGTATTGCCTGAATCGTAACCGTTGCGCCTCCTGTTATATTGGCATTGGGTGCAGTTACTAAACAATTTGGTGTATTGTTATCATTAATTGAGACCACAGCATATACACCTGCAGCTGGGTTAGCAAGAGTAAATGGAGACGTTGTATTATTAACTACAGGTTGATTTACTCCGTTGATTGAATAGACCAAATCCCAGGGCCCGGCTCCAGTAAATGTGAAGACGACATCCGGTGCCGGATTTCCGGAACAAATAGAACCTCCCCCAGAAAGCACCACAGTTGGAAGTGCGTTTACTGTTACCTGAATCTCATTCGAGAACGTTGGCGAGCAAACACCTGAAGTTACTTGTCTTCTATAAAATCTTGTTGCTACAAGTACTGGGGGGTCATAAGTTGCTCCAGTATTTGCGCCTGGCGCAGCTGCAAAGCCAACTCCCCCACCCGTTGCAGATTCCTGCCACAGAAAAGTATAAGTTGAGCCATTACCTCCACTAGGCGCGGCAATTTGTGTAAGTACTGCCGGATCCTGGCCACTGCAAATTGATTGTGGATTTCCAATAGAACCTGGAACAACAATTTGGTCAACCGTAATGGTAATTACGTTTGAGTAGGCAATGTTATCAGGGTCCGTTCCTGCATCAGGACCATCTACAGCACAAACTCCAGAGTTTACTCGTCTTCGATAATGAGTTGTAGTTGTAACTCCTGCTGGTGGATTGTAGGTGTTGAGTGTAGCTCCTGCAATCGTATTGAATGGTCCAACAACACTGATGGTCGATTCTTCCCACTGAAAATTATAAGTTCCTGTATTACTTCCTCCAGTAGGGGAGGCAATGTTAGTCAAATTTGCTGGATCGCCTGGGGCTTCACATATTGTTTGATTAGATCCAACGGTTCCGCCAATTACAGGGGTATCAATCCTAAATTCAATCTCATTTGAAAAAACGTCTGCACATTGCCCGGATTGAATTCTCCTTCTAAAAAAAGTGCGAGCCACAAGGGCCGGTGGATCATAAGTTACCAAATTATTCACGCCAGCAGCGGCCACAAAACCGACACCACCCCCGGTTGGTGATTGCTGCCATTGATATGTAATAGCTCCTCCCGGACCGCCACCTGTACCATTGTCAGGACTTGTGAATGCAGCTGGGTCGGTGCCACTACATAATGTGAACGGAGTTGCCCCTAATGGATGCGCAATTGTACCAGCGGTATTGAGCGCATCAATTCTTATGGTAATAGTTTGTGGCTGACTTGTGCAGTTATTGCTTCCTTGAGTTACAGTCACGAATCTATTAAATGTGGTACTTACAGCAACATTCTTATTAATTCTATTTCCGACAGGCCCCTCAGTTACTGGGTTGAACGTATTGTCTGCATTGGTGGCTTGTAGGACAGTAGTGAGTCCGGCATCCAAATACCAGGTATAAGTCAAAGCACCAGCGCCTACCCCCGTTGCAGTGATATTAAAACTTCCGTTGGCTGCGTTTTCGCAAAGCGTTGGGTTATTGACAGCAGGGGGATTGGGGCTACCAATTATTTCAACAGAGTTTGTCGTACTGACTCTATTTGTAAGATCTCCAGGATTATAAGGATTACACGTATTCCAGTAATCCAATCTTACCCAAAAACGTTGGCCAACAACCTGCCCAACTGGCGAGGATGTTGTTATTGTCTGCATAAACGTTGTAGCCGTACTAACATTTACAGGGGTTGCTAATTCAATAACCCCATTCGCATCCGGTACTCCTACCCCACCTCCGCCAATTGGAAAGTACCCCCCCACTGGGCTAATCACTCCGGCTCCGTTGGTAATATTCTGAGCCCCACCTGTTAATGGGCCGTTAACTCTGATGTTTGGAATATTGCCAGGGGCAACGGCATTTTGAAAACCATAAACGATGCGAATCCATCTAGCCTGTACGTTAGGTGCGCCTATATTAGGGACATCCGGGACGCAGTTCAGAGTAGTGGCATCCGAGAATCTCATATTTGCATTGTTCCCGAGGCAGACCAAATTTGAATTAGCTACGGATGGGATCATGCTGAGAATACCCGTATTCTGGTCATCCATATCATACGAAATGAATGTAGAGGTCTGAAGTAGTGAACCGATATTACAATTCAGAACTCCATCTATGTACGGGAAAATTCTAAGATTAAAACTACAGACGTTAGTATTGTCTGGGAAATTGTGTATTTGTCTGGAGGTAGTAACAACTGCGGGAAATCCTGGCACAGTAGTGAAAAATGCTGCGTTCGCTGTTCCTGCATTATCAGATAAATATGGGGCTACGTTTTGCAAGGCCGATCCATCACCCCAGTTAATCTGGTACCTCATTTGGGTAGCATAATTAAATACAGCGCTATTGCGCAGTCTTAGAGACAAAAAATATTGAAATTGCCGAAAATTATTGATTACAGGAGAGCAGATATCTGGAGCTGCATAATCTCCGATTTGAAAAAATGCGAAGTCTGTACAATTACCAATCCAACGATTTTTAGATAATGAGAGGGCAAATGAGTTTACTTCCGGATTACCCGCTGTAGCAGTTAAGGTATTCCCTGCTGCCTGGCTATAACTCACTCGAACCACATCTCCAGGGATTAGAAAATTCTGCGCTGCATGTGCCGGAGTGGCATCGAAATTAATATTAACCCTATTTCCTAATACAGTAACTGAATTAATTGTAACTGAGATAGCATTAACTGTAACAGTCCATCCTGGAATGGTTGCGGACAAAATATTTTGATCGAATAATACCGAAACTTGTCTTTGGGTAAGGGTTTCATGGCGTGGGTCAGTTGCGTTTATAACCGCATTACCTGCCTGCGCTATAGCCTTTTGTATAGGGATGAAGGACAAAAGAAAAAAACAGATAAAAACTATCTTATAGACCGTAAGCGAGGAGCCCTTATTCATGGATATACGTTGAGTCAATCTCTGTATCCTGTTAGTTAAGAAATTGTAACCTTTTAAATTATTACACGTAATCTCAAACTTATTGATAAAATCCTCAAAAACGAAATAAAATTGAAATAGCGGGGTTTGTAAAAGCCCCAAATAGGCTACCTTTGCGACCAAATTTTCAGGTCCGGGGTTCCATGTCTACAGCAAAATATATCTTCGTAACCGGTGGTGTTACTTCTTCGTTAGGAAAGGGTATCATCTCAGCCTCTCTGGGTAAGTTATTACAAGCCAGGGGTTTTTCGGTAACCATCCAGAAATTTGACCCTTATATTAATATCGATCCGGGAACGCTGAATCCGTACGAACATGGTGAGTGTTATGTTACGGATGACGGAGCTGAGACTGACCTGGATCTCGGACACTACGAGCGTTTTCTAAATGTCCCAACTTCGCAAGCCAATAACGTAACTACCGGCCGCATTTATAATAATGTAATCACCAAAGAGCGCAAAGGGGAGTATCTGGGTAAGACGGTACAGGTGGTTCCCCACATTACTGATGAAATTAAGCGGAACATTTTTTTACTGGGCGAAAGTGGCAAGTATGACTTTATAATAACTGAGATTGGCGGTTCGGTGGGTGATATCGAATCGCTGCCCTTTGTGGAAGCCGTGCGCCAGGTGCGCTGGGATCTGGGCTCTAATAATGCCCTGGTTATTCATTTAACGCTTATCCCCTATTTAAGTGCGGCTAAGGAACTCAAGACCAAACCTACCCAACACTCAGTAAAAGAACTCCTCTCCTATGGAATTCAACCTGACATCCTGGTTTGTCGCACAGAGCATCCCCTTTCCATGGAAATCCGGAAGAAACTGGCGCTGTTCTGCAACGTTAATCTGAACTCAGTTATTGAAGCCATTGATGCAGAAACCATCTATGATGTACCCATGCTGATGCGCAAGGAGAAACTGGATGAACGTGTTTTGGCCAAATTAAAAGTTACCCCAAAACAGGAGCCGGATCTCGAACAGTGGAAAGTCTTCTTAGGCAAGCTCAAGAATCCTATCAACGAAGTTACCATTGGTCTGGTTGGCAAATATGTTTCACTACCAGATGCCTATAAGTCTATTGCAGAAGCATTCATTCACGCTGGTGCTGAAAATGATTGTAAAGTCAACTTGAAGTGGATTTCATCCGAAGATATTCATAAAGATACTGTGACCGATATCCTTGGGAATCTGGATGCCGTGTTGGTGGCCCCGGGTTTTGGAGAACGAGGACTCGAAGGAAAAATTCAAGCTATTCATTATGTACGTGAGCATAAAATTCCTTTTCTAGGAATCTGCCTTGGAATGCAGTGTGCTGTAGTTGAGTTCGCCCGGCACGTGCTGCATTTATCGGATGCCAGCACTACTGAGTTGAATCCAAAAACCAAGCATCCTGTTATTGACATGATGGAAGAGCAAAAGAAGATCACCAACAAAGGTGGTACTATGCGTTTAGGTTCTTATACCTGCAAGATCAAAAAAGGGACAAAGGCATTTCAAGTCTACGGTGATACCACCATTCAGGAACGCCACCGGCACCGCTATGAATTCAATAATAAGTACCTCGAGCAAATGGAGGAGGCTGGATTAAAGGCTGTAGGTATTAACCCTGAGACTAACCTTGTGGAGATTGTAGAGTTAAAGGATCACCCCTGGTTTATCGGAGTACAATATCACCCCGAGTTAAAAAGCACCGTACTTAATCCGCATCCACTCTTCGTTAAGTTTGTTGAGGCTGCGATGAATAGCAGGAAGCTGAAAGCGTAAAAAGAAAAGCTTAAAGCGGAAAGCTTTAAAGCTTAAAGTGGAAAGTCTGCCTACGTTAAAACTTCGGCAGATAAATGGAAAGTTGAAAGCAAAGTAGAAAGCAAGAAGAGCAAGGATTAAAGTTGGAAATCAGAAGTTAGAAATAGGATACGATTTAGATTAGGATTAAGAAAATATCATGGATAGAAATTCGGCCATAGGACTCACTCTCATTGCAGTATTGCTTTTAGTGTATTTTAATTTTTTAGCGCCAACGCCTACCCCGCCTGAAGCAGCACCCGCACAGGTAACTAGTCCCGTAGCAGTACAGGATAGCCTGAAGGTTACAACTGATACTCAACCCGATAGTTCTGTATTTGAGCAGTATGGAAGTCTCTCCACTTTCCTTACCGGAAATGAAGAAGTGACTACCGTGGAAAACAGTGACCTGAAAATCAAACTTTCCAACCAGGGGCATATTGATGAAGTTGAACTGAAGAATTTTAAAACCTATTTGCAGACTCCTTTATACCTGGCTAAGGAAAACAACAATCGCTTTTCGCTGATGGCGAATTACGAAGGCAAAGAGGTTGATCTTTATCGCCTTTATTATACGGCTGCTGCCTCTAAAAAAAGTGACACAACGCTGATTACTTTTACTGCTAAAACCAGTGAGTCAAGTTTCGTAAAGCATATCTATTCCATTCCGCCTTCTGGTTATCAGATCGGGTACGAAATTCAAACTTCGGGTATTACTTTAAGTGGAAAGAACCTTACCTACCGCTGGAATGATCAAATCCCGTTGCAGGAAAAAGCAATTGCTGATAGCCGGACAAAAACCACTATCAACTATTATGATGTCAATGGAGATTTCGACAATCTCTCACAAACTTCTAATGATCTTGAAACCGAGGCCCTGGCTAATCCGATCAAGTGGGTATCAATCCGTCAGAAGTTTTTTGTATCGGCCATTATTGCCAGGAATGCTTTTGCCGGAGGCGAAGTAAAAACATTTGCCAATGTAAATGATCCCGTTACCGTGAAGGATGCAAATGTAGAACTCTTCATTCCAACCGAAGATCTTGCTGCCAGAAAAGCTTCGTTTGCCTACTACTTTGGCCCAAATGATTACAAGATTCTACCAGAAATTACTGAAGGATTTTCACGCAACCTGGATTTGGGCTGGCCGCCCATGCTGTGGATCAACAAGTTTGTGATCATTCCCATCTTCAAATTTTTAGAAGGCTTCATCAGCAATTATGGCATCATCATAGTACTGCTTGTTTTGTTTGTAAAAATCATCTTGCTCCCACTCTCTTACAAATCCTATTTGGGCATGGCAAAAATGAAATTGCTAAAACCAGAGTTGGATCTGATCAAAGAGAAGAATGGCGATAACATGACACAAAACCAACAAGATCAAATGAAGTTGTATCAGCAGGCTGGAGTTAATCCCTTCAGCGGATGCATACCACTGTTGTTGCAAATGCCTATTCTTTTTGCGATGTTTTATTTCTTCCCAGTGTCAATTGAGTTGAGGCAAAAAGCATTTTTATGGGCAGAGGATTTATCAACCTATGACTCTATCGTCAACTTACCATTCACTATTCCCTTTTATGGAAGTCACGTTAGTTTGTTTGTGCTCTTGATGACTGCATCCACGTTGGTTTACACCTGGCAGAATAACCAGATCAGTTCGGTGCAAGGCCCAATGAAGTCGATGTCTTACATCATGCCGGTGATCTTCATGTTTGTTCTAAACACCTTTTCGGCCGGCTTAAGTTTTTATTACTTCGTATCAAACCTCGTCACCTTTGCCCAACAGGCTATCATAAAACGGTTTGTAGACGAAGACAAGATTATGGCTGTTATGGAAGACCATAAAAAGAAGATGCTTGCAGGCGGAGGAACCGGGAAAAAATCAAACTTTATGAGCAAACTGGAACAAGCTATGAAAGCCAGTGAGGAAGCCCGCAAGGCAACTAAGGGGAAAAAGTAAAAGTCTGCCTCCGCTAAAGCTTCGGCAGATAAATGGAAAATAGAAAATGGAAATTTATATAAATAACGGACTATCAGGCACTAAGAGACTTGCAAAGCCATAACGACCTTGGCAGTAGCACAAATTGGCTAATTGCGGCATTCAAGTATATTTGTAGCCCCGTATGAAACGGGGCTATTTTTTTAACTGAACAATCACTGGAAACCTGACGATGGGTAAAATAATCGCAATTGCGAATCAAAAAGGAGGAGTTGGTAAAACTACTACTGCTATAAACCTGGCAGCAAGTTTGGCGGTGCTTGAGTGCAAAACACTATTGGTAGATGCTGACCCACAGGCTAATTCTACTTCTGGCCTTGGGATTAATCCAAAAGAAGTAAAAAAGAGCATTTACGAATGCATGGTTGACGGGGTGAATCCGCTAGATGCTATTGTAAAAAATGATTTAAAATTCCTGGACATTCTTCCGTCCCACATTGATCTGGTTGGTGCTGAGGTGGAGATGGTAAATATTGAACACCGGGAAGAGAAAATGAAAAATGCTCTTGCCAAAGTGAAGGATCTGTATGATTTCATCATCATCGACTGCTCCCCTTCACTCGGTTTGATTACCATCAATTCACTGACTGCGGCAGACTCCGTGATGATTCCTGTGCAGTGCGAATATTTTGCGCTGGAAGGTTTAGGTAAATTGTTAAATACAATCAAGATTATTCAAACCCGGTTAAATCCTAAACTGGAGATCGAGGGCATTCTGTTGACTTTATATGATTCCCGCACTTCACTGGGAAATCAAGTGGTTGAAGAAGTACGAACGCACTTCAGGAACATTGCATTCAACACCATCATTCCACGTAACGTAAAACTCAGCGAATCGCCCAGTTTTGGTTTGCCCGTAATTGTGCACGATGCTGAAAGCAAGGGCGCAATCAGTTACCTGAATCTGGCCCACGAAATCCTGGATAAAAACGGAATAGTAAGATGAGTAAGAAAAAAGCATTGGGCAGAGGCCTGAGTGCACTGTTGAGTGACACCCCAGATACAGAAAAATTAGATGTCGATGTAAGCTCCCCAATAGGATCGCATAAAACATCGGGTGATTCCATAAATGAAATTTCACTTTCTCAGATTGAAACCAATCCTTTTCAGCCACGACAGCATTTTGATAAGGAAGCGTTGAATGAACTAGCTGAATCCATTAAAGTGCATGGTATTATTCAACCCATCACAGTAAGAAAGCTTTCTCACAATCAGTATCAGCTTATTTCCGGTGAGCGCAGATTTCAGGCCTCCAGGTTAGCAGGATTAAAAGCTATCCCGGCTTATGTTCGTACTGCTGATGACCAGCAGATGCTGGAGATGGCCCTGATTGAAAATATTCAGCGGGAAAATCTTAACCCCATTGAAATTTCATTGAGCTATCAACGACTTATCAGTGAGTGTAACCTGAAGCAGGAGGAATTAGGCGACCGGGTGGGTAAGAACCGATCAACCGTCACTAACTATTTACGTCTTCTAAAGCTTCCGCCCGATATTCAGATTGCAGTGCGTGATCATAGGATTTCTATGGGGCATGCCCGTGCTATTATTAATGTCGAAAACCCAGACTCACAACTTTATAT
>JBEBJH010000153.1:0-12093 GCA_040079965.1 Cyclobacteriaceae bacterium | reverse complement strand
TATGTATAATGGTCTCATAATACATACAAAATGTAAGTAAATATAGATATCACCACCTTCCTAGAAGAGCCGGTTGACTGAATCAGGTTTTTCCGCGATAGCGGAGAGGGCCTTTTATTTCGTAACCAGTATCTTGACAAAAAGGCAACTCACAAGAGTGGCTTTTTGCATTTAGGATTTACTGCCGACAGGATTATTTAATCAGCACTTCTTTTCGGATAATCAAAAAACTCCATCTCGCCACAACCAAAGCGTGCATCTTTCCAATCAGAAATATCCAATGTGGCGGCAACGACTCCACAGGTAGGTATGTTTTCCAGGTCTTCATTAAGCAAGGCATTTGCAAACTCCGTTAGCCCTGGATTATGACCAAAAAGAATTACAACCTCTTCACTGTCACGAGGTGAGTTTTTCAGTTCCTGAATCACTTTTAAAATCTGATCCTCATTTGCATGATATAAACGCTTGTCGGTTTTGATTTTATCTTCCGGGAATCCAAGGACCAGAGCAAACTCTTTGCAGGTACCAAGTGCACGTTCAGCGGGGCTGGATAGCATCACATCCGGTGTTACGCGTTTATCTTTTAATCGCTTGGCCATACGAGGGGCATTCTTCTTTCCACGTTCATTCAGGGGCCGGTCAAAGTCGCTTTGTTCCGGATTGTCCCAACTTGACTTGGCATGTCGAACGAGATATAAGGTTTTCATATTGGTTAAAGACTGAGCGAATAAATTTAATCAAAGCTACGTGTATCTTTGCCAAATTAATATGGAAAAGAGACCCCTTAAGAAGCGTATTAAATACACCTCGCTCTACTTCTTTGTCCGGTTTCTGATTTTTGTATCCAATTTATTGCCTAGAACAGTGTGGCTGACTTTCTGTGGCTGGCTCGGAAGGATTGCTTATACGGTTTCGCCCAAACCTCGTGCGCGAACAATTTCTCATCTGGGCTTGGCATTTGGTAAAGAGAAATCAACGCAGGAAATAGTGGCGTTGAGTAAGCGTGTATTTGTGATGTTGGGAAAAAATGGTGGTGACATATTGCGTTCGCTAAAAGTAAGGACCCTCGGGGATCTCAATAAGTTTCTGATAACTGATGGCCTTGAGAATTATGAAAAAGCCTTTGCCAAGGGTAAGGGGGTAATGTTTCTTACCTCACACCTCGGTGCGTTTGATTTGCAAATTACCAACATGGCGCTTCGTGGGTTGAACCCGAATATTATTGGAACTGCGCTAAAAGACGAGCGCCTGAATGAACTGCTATTGCAATACCGCAATGCCTACGGTGCTGTGGCCATTGAGCGCGGAAAGGAAAGTATGCGTCTGTTTAAGGTTTTAAAATCGGGTGGATCTATAGCCATACTTATCGATCAGGACACGAAAGTAAAAAGCCGGTTTGTTGATTTTTTTGGGATGAAGGCCGCAACTCCAATCGGAGCAACCGTACTTGCTTTACGTACTGGCGCCTCCGTGGTACCTACCTATATTTATCTGGGTAATGACGGTAAGCAACATATGAACATTCTTCCTGAGATACCCTTGGTGATTACAGGTGATGATGAAACAGATTTGTTAGTGAACACTCAGAACTTCACCAATTTCACCGAGAAAATTGTGCGTGAACATCCCGAGCAATGGGTGTGGATGCATGAACGGTGGAAGACAAGACCCGGGGAAGAGATTAAATAGTGTGCAGTTTAAAGTAGGCAGGCAAAACACTTCCTGATACTAATAGAGGTTTATTTTTTAAATATGAAGTAAACGGCTAGAATCAAAAAGATAAAACCAATCAGGTGATTCCAGCGAAAAGTCTCTGTTTTGAAAAATAAGAGCGAGAAACCAACAAATACTACAAGTGTAATTACCTCCTGAATAACTTTTAGTTCAACCAACGAAAATGGTCCACCGTAATTCTTAAAACCAATCCGGTTGGCAGGAACCTGAAGGATGTATTCAAACAGCGCAATCCCCCAGCTGATTAAAATAATTGTAATCAGCGGCAGACTCGCACTCCACTTCATTTCCTTAAACTTCAAGTGACCATACCAGGCAAAGGTCATGAACGTGTTAGAAAGCACGAGTAATAGTATGGTATAGAAGGCTCTCATAAACGATATAAGTATCAAGACGAATGACATCTTAGGTTTTGATACTTATATCTGAATACTATTTTACTAATTTCTTATATCTGATCCTGTGAGGTTGATCGTCTCCCAGGCGCTTCTTCTTATTCTCTTCATATTCACTAAACGTTCCTTCAAACCAGAATATTTGCGAGTCGCCTTCAAAGGCAAGAATATGTGTACATACTCGGTCGAGAAACCATCGATCGTGAGAGATAATTACGGCACAACCACCAAAGTTCTCCAGGGCTTCTTCTAGTGCACGCAGTGTGTTTATATCAAGGTCATTGGTCGGTTCATCGAGCAGCAACAAGTTTCCACCTTGCTTCAATGCGATGGCCAGGTGCGTGCGGTTGCGCATACCCCCAGAAAGTTCTTTTACTTTTTTCTGTTGATCGGTTCCACTGAAATTAAACTTGCTCACATAAGCACGAGAGTTTATTTCTTTGCCACCTACTAAAATCAACTCCTGCCCACCCGTGATCGCTTGCCATACGGTATCTTCCGGTTTCAGATCATCGTGCTCCTGATCCACGTAGGCTATCTTAACCGTTTCGCCTACATCAAATGTTCCGCTATCGGGTTTTTCCTGGCCAGTAATCATTTTAAAGAGCGTAGTTTTACCAGCACCGTTAGGTCCGATAATTCCTACAATACCTGCCGGTGGAAGTGAGAAGGTAAGATTTTCATAAAGTAACTTATCTCCATAAGCCTTTGATACGCCATTGGCTTCAATAACTTTATTGCCTAATCTCGGCCCTGGCGGGATAAAGATCTCCAACTTTTCTTCTTTCTCGCGGTTCTCCTGACTTATCAGTTTTTCATAGGAGTTTAAGCGTGCTTTTCCTTTGGCATGACGTCCTTTTGGATTCATGCGAACCCATTCCAATTCGCGCTCTAATGATTTTTGTCGCTTTGATTCTGTTTTTTCTTCCTGTGCTAAACGCTTTTGTTTTTGGTCGAGCCAGCTTGAGTAATTTCCTTTCCAGGGGATTCCTTCCCCACGATCAAGTTCGAGAATCCAACCGGCTACATTATCCAAAAAGTAACGGTCGTGCGTTACCGCGATAATGGTTCCTTTATATTGACGTAAGTGCTCCTCCAACCACTGCACAGATTCAGCATCTAAATGGTTAGTGGGTTCATCCAACAAAAGCACATCGGGAGTTTGTAATAACAATCGGCATAAAGCCACCCGCCTTTTTTCCCCACCCGATAAGAACTCAACTTTTGAATCGGGAGGCGGACAACGAAGTGCATCCATGGCGCGCTCCAGCTTGTGATCTAGTTCCCATGCATTTACGGCATCCAGCTTCTCCTGAATTTCGCCCTGCTTGGTGATTAGCTTGTCCATGGCATCGGGGTCTTCCATTACGGCCGGGTCTGCAAACTTTTCGTTGATAGCCTCAAACTCTTTCAAAAGTGCCACCACATCCTTAACCCCTTCTTCTACAATTTCCTTTACCGTTTTAGTTTTATCCAATTGCGGCTCTTGTTCCAGATAGCCAACAGTATATCCCAAATCAGAAACAACTTCTCCCTGAAATTCCTTGTCAATTCCGGCAATAATCCTCAACAAAGAGGATTTACCAGAACCGTTAAGACCTAATACTCCAATTTTGGCTCCGTAAAAAAAGGATAGGTATATGTTTTTGAGTACTTGCTTTTGGGGTGGGTAAATCTTGCTTACACCCGACATTGAGAAAATTATTTTTTCGTCAGCCATTGAGATTTTAAGTTAAATAAGAACGCAAATATGGCTTTTTTGAGTCAATAGTCCACAGATAAGCGCATGCCTCTGAAAGGTCAAAATCGGTTACTTTTTTAATTCCCGAACTATCGACCAGTGTCTATTGACTATGGTTGATTTAATTCTATTTTTGCGGAAAATTAACAGGAGGACAAATCTATGTATTGGACATTGGAATTAGCATCGTACCTCGAGGATGCGCCCTGGCCGGCCACCAAAGATGAATTGATAGATTTCTCAATTCGTTCAGGAGCCCCTCTGGAAGTTGTAGAAAATCTACAGGAGTTAGAAGATGACGGGCAACCGTATGAAAGCATTGAAGAAATCTGGCCGGATTATCCGACCAAGGAGGATTTCTTCTTTAACGAAGACGAGTATTAAGATCTGACTAAATCAAAGTTTTATTAAGAGGCTGGTGATAAACCGGCCTTCTTTTTTGGTGAGGAGTTAAGAACTTTTAAATCTTGAATTAAGAAGGGCTTCGGCCACAACCAAATCTTCTGAAGTAGTAATCTTTATATTCTCATAGCTTCCTTCAAAGAGCGAGATAATGTGCCCAGACTTTTCGGCCACACTTGCATCATCAGTCATACTGGCATCTTCTTTCATCTGATAAGCTTGCTTAATAAGAGCCACATCAAAAGTTTGCGGGGTTTGAATGAGGCGGAATCGCGAGCGATCCATTGCTTTGGTATTGTCCTGGTCAGTCATGCGAATTGATTCTTTTAATCGCACAGCAGCTACAGCAGATTGATGTACCGCAGCCAACCGAAAGGAGGCACCAATAATATCTTCGCTCACCAGTGGACGTACCCCGTCATGAATAGCAACCAATCCCGGAGCTTCAATTTTTTCCAATCCATTCTTCACAGATTGAAACCTTGTTTCGCCTCCTTTTTGCAATATGATTGATTGATTGAAGTTGTGCTTTTTGCAAAGTTCGCTCCAGATTTCAAAATCATCTTCTGGAATCACCAGCACGGTTATGATCTTTTCGGAATATCTATAAAACGCCTCCAGGGTATGAAGTAGAATCGGTTTTCCGTTTAATTCAAGAAATTGCTTTGGCAACCGACTCTTAATCCGAGTGCCTTTGCCCCCGGCAACGATCAGCGCATATTCTTTATAATGCATAGATTTGCAAAAATACCTTTTTTGATTGTATGATACTCATCAGGATTTTCCTTCTTGCCTTCAATGTGGCTGTGATTACTTATCTGATTTATCGAATGCTTCAAATCTATAAGTCGGATACACCAAACAAGAATTGGATTTTGGGCATTGGTATTTTTCTACTGTTGGTACCAATAACCATGCTGATGGGTTTTTTAAAGCCTTCGCCTATTTATCTTTTTCTGTACCCTGTGGCAATTTCATTGCACTTGTACCTCATTCGAAATTCGTAGCAAATTCTATGCAAAAAAAATGCCTGATGAACCACCAGGCATTTTTTTATTTTGATGGTTGATTAAACAATCAACATTGCATCGCCATAAGTGAGAAACTTATACTTTTCTTTCTTTGCCACCTCATAGGCTTTCATCACTAAGTCAAAACCGCCAAAAGCACAAGCCATCATCAAAAGGGTTGACTCGGGCTGGTGGAAGTTGGTTACCATAGCACTGCAGATTTTGAATTCGTAAGGTGGGAAGATGAATTTATCGGTCCATCCTTCACGCTCTTTTAAACGGTTGTTGGCCGAAACGGCTGTTTCTAATGCACGCATCGTTGTAGTTCCAATAGCACACACTTTTTTCCTTTCATCCAGTGCACGGTTAACAATTTTAACAGCTTCCGAACCGACTATAAAATTCTCAGAATCCATTTTGTGCTTGGTAAGATCTTCCACATCTACAGCGCGGAAGGTGCCTAACCCAATATGCAACGTGACAAAGGCCATATCCACGCCTTTAATCTGTAAACGCTTTACCAACTGTTTGGTAAAGTGCATACCGGCTGTTGGTGCTGATACAGCGCCCTTATTTTTTGCGAAAATGGTTTGAAACCGTTCTTTGTCGGCCGGCTCAACTTTGCGCTTAATATATTTTGGAAGCGGGGTTTCACCCAGTGTCTCAACAATTTTATCAAAAGCAGCAGAGTCGCCATCAAATAAAAAGCGAATCGTTCTACCCCTTGAGGTTGTGTTATCAATTACTTCTGCAACCAGATCGCCATCGCCAAAATACAATTTGTTACCAACTCGTATTTTGCGGGCAGGGTCCACCAGCACATCCCACAAATGCATTTCGGCATTTAATTCACGAAGCAGGAACACTTCAATTTTGGCTCCGGTTTTTTCCTTACGTCCATATAAGCGGGCCGGAAATACGAGGGTATCGTTACCTACCATCACATCACCCTCTTCAAAATAATTCACGATGTCCTTAAAAACCTTATGCTCGATTTTGCCAGTATTTCGATGGATAACCATCATACGGGCATCATCGCGGTTTTCCGCGGGATGTGAAGCAATCAGACTGTTGGGAATTTCAAATTTGAACTCGGAAAGTTTCATAAGCTTACGGGCTTTAAACCCCTAAGAATGGGGCGTTTTTTAATAAGGACGCAAAAATAGGATATGTTTCATTGGTAAGTGAAATTTCATGCCTAGTTTTTAGAAACAATTTCATGGTTTAGACGTCTGATTTCTGAATCTTTGATATTTGGATTGAAAAACAGAAAGGATTCAGTAAAAAACCGTGTTTATTGCAACCCGAAATTGACAAAAGCTCGTTAAACCCTCATGCTAACTTTACGCCTCATTTTTGAAAGCCTTGGTTTTGCCTGGCGGGCTCTCAAATCCAACATTCTTCGCACCGTACTTTCACTACTTGGAGTTACCATTGGTATCTTTTCAATTATAGCGGTACTTACTCTGGTTGATTCCCTTGAGAAAAACATCCGCGACAGTTTTGATTTTTTGGGTAGCAACGTAATCTATGTGGGCAAATGGCCTTTCACAGGTGGTGGAGGTCGTGATTGGTGGAAGGAGTACATAAAACGGCCAAATGTTTCTTATGCTGAGTACAAGTTTTTAAGGGCTAATATGAAGGATGCTCAGACTGTCGCCATTTTTGCTGATGCCGGAGGATTAACAGTAAAAGGGGGCAATAATGGGATTAGTCAGATAACCCTTAAGGGAGCCGATCTTGACTTTGACAAAATTTTTGATGTAAATATCGAGAAGGGCCGGTATCTGACCAACGATGAGGTAGAAGGCGGTCGAAATGTGGTTATTATTGGATATGAAGTAGCCAAAGCGCTTTTCCCCAATCAGGATTCGCCCATGGGCCAGCAGGTTAAAATCAAGAACCTTAAATTTAATATAGTTGGAGTAACCAAGCGAGAAGGTGAAAGTTTCTTAGGAACACCCAGCAATGATTATAGTGTAATTATCCCCTATGATGCATTTAGGAAATTATACCAAACAGGTACCGGCCGATGGAACGAATTGGGATCGGATATAGGGCTGAAGGGTTTTGATACTGACATTGGTCTGGTAGAACTGGAAAGTGAAGCGCGTGGATTGATGCGCGTAAAACGCGGATTGAAACCTATTCAAAAGGACAGCTTTGCAATGAACAGGCCCGAGGCGATTGCCAATGCTATCAGTGGTGTGTTTGATGTATTGAGTATTGCTGGGTGGATCATCGGTGGATTCTCCATGTTAGTTGGGGGATTCGGGATTGCCAACATTATGTTTGTTTCTGTTAAAGAGCGAACCAGTGTTATCGGATTACAGAAGTCGCTTGGCGCGAAGAACTACTTCATTCTGTTTCAATTTTTATTTGAATCTATTTTCCTAAGTTTAATTGGAGGCTTGGCAGGGTTATTACTGGTTTACTTGTTAACTCTTATCCCATTCGGAAGTTTGCAGGTTGTACTTTCGGTTAAAAACATTGTGCTGGGTTTAGGGGTGTCATCCGTTATTGGTTTGGTGGCAGGGATTGTTCCGGCAGCTATGGCAGCTCGGTTAGATCCGGTAATCGCTATCCGGGCTAACTAAAAAGAACAGGGCTTGGATTTTTACCCAAGCCCTGTTTTACTACATCCCATCAAAAAATTTATTCTTTCTCTTCTTTGAGATCAGCGCCACTGCTGATTTTCTCCTTGATTTTCTTTTCAAGTTCATCCAGGAGCTCCGGATTATCTTCAATTAATTGTTTTACGGCATCACGACCCTGGCCGAGTTTGTTGCCGTTATAAGAGAACCATGAACCTGCTTTTTGAATTACATTAAGTTCTACGCCCAGGTCTACAATTTCACCAGACTTGGAGATACCCCTTCCATACATGATATCAAATTCTACCACCTTAAATGGAGGGGCTACTTTATTTTTAACAACCTTGACTTTTACCCGGTTGCCAGTAATATCATCAGCGGCTTCTTTGATCTGCCCAATTCTGCGAATATCTAAACGAACAGATGCATAAAACTTAAGGGCATTACCACCCGTTGTCGTTTCAGGGTTTCCAAACATGATCCCGATTTTTTCGCGAAGCTGGTTAATAAAAATACAGGCACAGCCCGTCTTGCTGATTGTACCTGTTAACTTCCTTAAGGCTTGCGACATTAAACGAGCTTGCAAGCCCATTTTACTTTCACCCATCTCACCTTCTAATTCGGCTTTAGGTACCAGGGCAGCCACTGAATCGATGACAATAATATCAATCGCTCCTGAACGGATCAGGTGTTCGGCAATTTCGAGTGCCTGTTCACCATTGTCGGGCTGCGAAATCAAAAGATTCTCAGTATCGATTCCCAATTTCTCAGCATAGGTTTTATCAAAGGCATGTTCTGCATCAATGAAAGCCGCCAAACCACCTTTTTTCTGTGCTTCGGCTATACAATGCATAGTCAGCGTTGTCTTACCTGAAGATTCAGGTCCGTAAATCTCAGTCACTCTTCCACGAGGAATACCTCCAATACCTAAGGCAATGTCAAGGCCTAATGAACCTGTAGAAATGGCTGGTACATCCATCACCTTGGTGTCGTTCAACTTCATCACGGTGCCTTTACCGTAGGCCTTTTCCAACTTTTCAATTGTTAGTTGAAGGGCCTTTAGTTTTTCTTTTGCATCACTTTTTACTTCGCTCATATAAATTCAGTCGTTAATTTTCAGTTTGAGTTACTTAAGGGCTTGAAATTACTATTTTTAATAGTATTCACAAGCAAATTTAGATAGTAAAAAGCTAATTTATTTAGTATTGACTTGATTTTTTGACGGAAATCCTTAATAACTAAGGATTAAAGGTCGGGAGATTTAATTTGCACTTTAATCGTGATTAAGAAGATATTCCTGGGTTTTTCTGTGATTTTGCTGATCCTGATTCTCTGGAACTGGGAGTTGGTAGTTTATGGTGTTCGGCAGGGTTACGGCCAGGTAAGAATAGTATGGGAGGCCAGGCCCATTGAAGAATATATGAATGATCCACAGTTTCCGGATTCCCTCAAAGACAAGCTGAATTTGATCCAGGAAATAAGAAAGTATGCGATCGATTCGCTCGGGTTGAAAGACACCAAGAATTACAAAACACTTTTCGACCAGAAGGGCGAAGAGATAATGTGGGTGGTGCAAGCTTGTGAACCGTTTGAGTTAAAACCTAAAATGTGGGACTTTCCGGTTGTGGGCTCTATGCCCTACAAAGGCTTTTTTGAAAAACAAAAGGCACTCGATGAAAAAGCCAGGTTAGAAAAAGATGGTTATGATATAAGTATCCGTAATCCTGGTGGGTGGTCAACTTTAGGCTGGTTTACCGATCCGATTCTTAGTGATATGTTGAAACGAAACGAAGGCGATTTAGCCAGCTTGATTATTCATGAAATGGTGCATGCTACTATCTTTATTAAAGACAATGTTGACTTCAATGAAAACCTGGCCTCTTTTGTGGGTGATACGGCCGCCTATTATTTTTTAGCTTCCCGCTACGGCAAAGACTCGCAACAATTCACTCAATATGTGCATGAAGATCAGGATTACAGAAAGTATAGTCGTCACATCTTAAAGGGTACCCAATCTCTGGATAGCTTATATCAAAGCCTGAAGTCTGAAGAACCTATTGAAATTAAGAAACAAAAAAAGGAAGCCATGATTTTGCACATCATGAGTTCGGTAGACACACTTTCTTTGTTCAGACCTAGAAAAGCGAATGCAAAAGGTAGGTTGCCCAATAACACCTATTTCATGTCTTATCATCTATACCAGGCCCGCCAGGATAATTTCAAAGAAGAACTTGATAACGATTTTGGTGGTGACCTTAAGCGGTACATTAAACATCTTTCTGAGAAGCATCCCTTCCTTTAATATGAAGCTAATAAAAGCAGTTCATTAAGGAATTGTTAAGGTGTTAACATGGGTTTTTAAATAGCTTAATTTGTCTCTACTTTTAGCGATAAATAAACAGTAAAAAGTATGGGTAATAAACCAACGCAAAAGGTGCTGGTAGTAGATGATGAGGAGCCCATCTTGGAGTTATTGAAATATAATCTGGAGAAGCAGGGGTACGATGTACGAACTGCTGCAGATGGTTTTCAGGCTGTTGAAATCGCAAAGAAGTTTCATCCAGATCTCGTCTTGCTCGACATAATGATGCCAAAGATGGATGGGGTAGAGGCTTGTCGGCAAATTCGCGCGATGCCTGAATTGGTCAACACGTTTATCGTATTTCTTACAGCCAGGGCCGAGGAATATTCTGAAGTTGCTGCGTTTGATGTGGGAGCCGATGATTATATTTTAAAACCCATTAAACCCCGGGCCTTAATGAGTAGAATTAGTGCCTTATTCCGAAGAGATTCAAAAAAGAAAAATACCTCGACCCAGATTAAAATTGGCGATTTGCTCATAGACCGTACGAGCTACACAATTCATGTGAAAGGCAAGGAAATCAGTTTACCTAAAAAGGAATTTGAATTATTGTTCTTTCTCGCCCAAAACCCCAATAAAGTATTCAGTAGAGACGATTTATTGCAAAACATCTGGGGTTCCGATGTTTATGTTTTGGCCCGCACGGTAGATGTGCATATTCGTAAAGTGCGCGAAAAGATTGGAGATGATTATATTTCCACCGTAAAAGGGGTGGGGTATAAGTTCAATCTCAGTTAATGCATGGTTTATAGTGCCCGTACGTTGGCTCTTCTGTTGGCAGTTTCTGTTGCCATCGTAACAACTTTATTTCTCTCCCTGGTTGAAAGTGTTGGCCGCGATGCCCTGGTGGTTGCTGCCGTGATCAGTTTTTCTGCCTCGTATCTGCTCATATTTGTCGTGCTGGAGTTTTTGATTTTTAGGGAGATCAATAAAATCTATAAAATGATGGAGAAGCTCCGGAAAAAGGAACTCTCCAACATTTCGAAAGAAAAGTCAAGTGTTCTTAATCCGTTGGAGAAAATCAACGAGGAGATATATTCTTTTGCTACCCTCAAGCAAAAAGAGATTGACGAGCTAAAAAAGCTTGAGGCTTTCCGAAAAGAATTCATTGCCGATGTTTCGCATGAATTAAAGACGCCCATTTTCGC
Organism: Cyclobacteriaceae bacterium; assembly: GCA_040079965.1. GTDB lineage: Bacteria > Bacteroidota > Bacteroidia > Cytophagales > Cyclobacteriaceae > ELB16-189. Next base: position 707 of record JBEBJH010000153.1, on the reverse strand, counting down.
AGCTCAGGGGTTTGTACACACCTTGTTGGATGGAGCAGTTAACGATAAAAATGTTCGCACTAAATTTTTAAAAAAGGCAGCCAAAAGCCTTGATGGTCTGGACATTCTCGTTCAGGATCTGCTAACGCTTTCACAGATTGAAACAGGTGACATTAAAATGCACTTTGAGCATATTGATTTGCATAAACTATGTGCAGAGGTGATTGATCAATTTGAAGAGAAAGCAGAAAAGAAGAATCTCAAATTGAAACTGGTTACCGATTATCATAAGATAAATGTATATGCCGATTGGCAACGAATTAATCAAGTAGTAACGAACCTGGTCTCGAATGCAATTAGCTACACACCCGAAGGCGGGGAGGTGACAATCACTTTTGATGTAGGCAAGAAAAATATATCCACCTTCATTTCAGATACAGGCGAAGGAATTCCACCTCAACACCTCAATCGGATTTTTGAACGCTTCTACCGGGTAGATAAAAGCCGAAGTCGCGAGAAGGGTGGCACCGGACTTGGGCTAGCCATCGTGAAACACATTTTGGAAGGCCATAACAGCAAAGCCGAAGTTGAAAGCACGGTTGGCAAGGGCTCTGTGTTTAGTTTCAAACTCCCACGTTCGCGCCCCGATAGTTCAGAATTAAGCGAGTCGTAGTAATTTGCGGTCGTGAAAATTCCAAAATTCAATTTTGAGGAGGCAATACTCTATC
>JBEBJH010000152.1:0-12114 GCA_040079965.1 Cyclobacteriaceae bacterium | reverse complement strand
TTGATGGAACCTTATTGATTAACATGGTAGACAAATCAACAGAAAAAATTGCGTGGCAAGGCCGGGGAACCAAAACTCTTGATGAAAATGCCAGTGCCGCTAAACGCGAGTCCAATGTTAACTACGCTGTAAAACAAATCTTTACAAATTATCCGCCTAAGAAATTCTAGGAACTAGAAACAGACTCACAAGTATTAAAAAAAGCCCGTTCAAAATAGAGCGGGCTTTTTTTACCTTTAGAGATTACTCAAGAATATTTAAAACTTAAATCCTATTCCACCATTAATTGAATTCACCCAACCATCCTTATAATAGCCATTCGACAACCAGGCAATTTCATACTCCACACTGATAAACATTTTTTCGCTTAGAGAATACATGCCGCCCGCGCCAAATCCCCCATAAAACCCAAAATCATTATCACTCAAATTAATGTAGCCTTCCTTTTTCAAACTTGCAAACTGCATCCCAAGGGCTCCCTTTAAAAAGCCTTTGGCCTTTTCCTTTCCAAACAAAAATTTAGGAGCATAATAAATAGGCCAGGAGCCTATCGTAGAAGTTACAGTTTGTGAAAGGTTAGTTTCCTCGGCAGACATATGGATATAGCCAACTGAAATTCCATGTACAAATTTTCCGCCTGATTGATTATACTCATAAAGCCCGTTGATTCTATAACCCGTTGCTTGTTTGTCGGTGTCCTCAATAGTTGCAAAAGCATACCCTCCGCCAAGGGTAATCATGTTCTCCTGCGACCAGGCCTGGAACGACAGAAAAATAAGACAACCTAAAATAAGATTTCGTTTCATACTCTGTTAGTTAAGTTTAAATGATCCAATTCGCCATCTAAGGTATCAAAGGTAATACAAATGAATACACAATAATACGTGTAGGAAATGACTTGCGTCATATTTCATTGAGAATCATCACTAATGAGTATTTGATCAAAGTTCAACCAAACTAGTATGATTGCGTTAAGGGCTCAAAGCATCAATTTTCCCCACCCTACTCCGCCCTGACTCATGCCACCGTGCTTATTTCGCTGCGGTTGAAGTTTTAAATTAATATCATCAGCTTTCGTCACGCATTGAAATAAGAGGCTCCGATATTAAAGAAAGAATAAAAACTACGCAATGTTCAATGCTAAATATTACTTTTGAGTATAACCTTTGATGTCTATATTAAGAAAAATCCAATTATGAAAAAGACGCTAATTAAGGCTACGTTATTGTCATGCGTATTATCTTTACTAATTGCTTGCAATCCTAAGAAAGAAGAACCGATTGCGACACCGGTAATTGATAAAGAACAAATTAAAAAAGAAATCCAAGCCAAGGAAAATGACTTTGCTGCCTTGTATAATACCGGGGAATTGAAAAACATAGGCTATTATGCAGATGATGCAACCGTCTTTGCTCAAAACCAAACACCTATGGTAGGCAAGGAGAAAATTGTAGCCTATTTAAAAGCCGGTATTGACTCCTCTTCTAAGGGTAATAAGATTTCATTTACGACCAATGATGTTTTTGTATCAAATGATGGAAATCAAGTTGTTGAAATTGGTTATTTCAAATTAGTTGACTCAACTAATGTTGCCATTAATACCGGTAACTATATGATTTTATTTGAAAAAAGAAACGGGGCATACGTAAGCGTAAGAGAGATGAGCGCTTCTGATCTGCCTCTTGAATAATCAGACATAGCATTTTTTATTGGGTCGTGCGAAAAATCAAATACTTCTGATAAATATGTTTCCCCGTATAGAAGTGAATCTTTGATCGACCAACTTCTTTCAGACCGATTAGAAAAGTTTTAAATAGAATATGATTTATTATCGTCTTCTACCACCGCCTCCGCCTCTCGAACCACCACCGCCACTATAGCCACCTCCGCCTCTGGAGCCTCCTCCACCACTATAACGGGATGCTCCATTTGAACTTGGCTTGGCTTGCTGAGTTGAATAATTATTTGACTGACGGGTAGACGGAGAAACTCCCGATGACTGGCGACCTGAACCTGATCCGGTTGACGGTCGTGTAGAGGGTGATGTTCCGGTTGAGGGACGGTTTGACGCTCCCGTTGAGGGCCGCGTTGATGCGCTATTTGCCTTGCTATAATTGCCGTTTGCATTATTGCGGTTTACGGTATTGGAGCTGTTTCTTGAATTATTGTAATTGTTATAATTATTATGATTATGAATTACGACTGTATTACCATGATACCCATAACCACCATGGTGGTAGTAAGAATGATGACCAATATAAATACCAACAGCCATCACCGCGTAAGGTGAATAATAAGGCGGATAATACCCATAGGAGTATGGCGGATAATAAGGGACATATACCGGTGAATACACATATTGCACAATTGGAGTAGATTCTACTACAACCGGGGTCGTTTTAGCAGAAGCACTAACAGCTTTAACCGTGTCGGTGCCAGTGTATCCGGGGTTGGCTGTAACTGCCGGGGTTTTAGTCTCCTTCAGTTCAACAATATAATTCTTACCATACAAATCTTCGTCTCCGACAATTTGCATCGTGATCTTTTTGTCCTTGTCCTTCGATACTAATATAACGGCAACATCCTGTGTTTCCGTTTTACTTACTTCATCCTGAAGAATAAATGTAAAGTCATCTCCGTCATTCGTTGTAGCAACCTTTATGAAATCAACTTTTTGATCCAGGTTTAAATCCAGGTTATTGATACCCGTTTTTTCCAGGTTTAACGATTTTTCAAACTCTTCAATTGTCTTTGACTTTTGAAAAAGATCCAGAACGGCATAAAGGTCGAGGTTATCCCCGGGCAAGCCTAATAATGTAGTATCACTTTTTGTTTGCGAAAAAGCAGGCAGACTGAACAAGGTCAATGCCACTAGTAGACATGATAAAATATACCTTTTCATACCAGGTAAAAATTTATAAATGAATTCATGTGCAAGGTAACGAATATCAATAAATTACCATTTTACCAATCATTTTGGTGTCAAAAGTAGGACCATTCGGTTGGAGCGATGTACTACCACATATGAAGGGAGCCCAGGATTTAAAGATTTTTCATAGAAATAATGTAAGTTATTCCAGGCACAATATTTTAACTCCATAGTGTCCGATTCCGGATGCTTAGGTAATTAAAATAAACGTATGCGTCCACACAGAATTCCATGATAAAAGTCATTTTTAAAGAATCTAAGCTCTGCTTACATTTGCCCTGATTTTAAAAAATATCAACTATGAAACAAGTCCTTAATAAAGCAATACTCCCGGCAATAGTCGGAGTTTTCTTGTTGGGTTGCTATCCGGCAGGCCCTGAATTCGTGGAAGACCTGGATGTGGTCTACAGCTCTTTTGATGATGAATATGACTTTCAAAGCAAAGGCACATACGCCATGCCTGACAAAATTGTAACCGATGTAGAGATCAAGAATGGCGATACTACTTATGTGTACATGAAAGCTGTTTACGCAACGCCTATATTGGCAGCCATAGATCAAAACATGACTAAACTGGGTTGGACAAAAGTAAACCTCCAGAATAATGCTGACGTCCTTGTAACTCCGGCTGCTATTTCATCTACAACCTACTACTATAGCTATTGGTATGATTGGTGGTATGGCGGCTATTATGGTGGTTGGTATGGCTGGTACTATCCTCCTTATTATTCCGTTAGCAGTTATACAACAGGATCGATGATTATCACCATGGCTGATCCTAATATAGAAAGTGCCATCAACAAAACACCCACTATATGGATAGGTGCTATGAACGGTCTTTTGACAGGCGGTGGTGATATAGACCGGGCCGTGGCTGGAATTAACCAGGCATTTGCTCAATCACCTTATCTTAAAACCAACTAATGCGAACGTATATGAAAAAGCTATATATAATTACCCTCTTAAGCTTGTGCACGGTTGGTTTGATGCAAGCGCAAAGTATTACCTCCGTTACCTATTCAGTTGGCTTTCCGTCCGGAGACGTTAAAGATTTCATTACAAAGACAAGCTGGCGAGGCATCAACTTTGACTTTCAGAAAATGGTACAGCCCAATGTAGGCGTAGGTTTAAGTCTAGGCTGGAATGTGTTTTATGAAGAGCTTGGGTATGACACCTACACGGTGGATAACGTATCCCTCAGTGGAAAACAGTGGCGTTACAGCAATCACATTCCGATTTTATTAAGCACTGCCTATTACCTGAAACCCGGTGAACAAATGAATCCTTTTGTAGGCCTGGGAATTGGTACCATTTATTCGCTCCGTAACACAGACATGAATCTTTATACCATTGAAGAGGAAGCGTGGAATTTCGCCTTGCAACCTTCTATAGGTGTTTTGATTCAAGCTTCCGATGTCACGTCATTTCATGTTAGCCTGAAGTATAACTATGGCTTTCAGGCCGGCAGTGAATTGGAGAATGCCCAAAGCTATTTGGCACTCAATGTAGGATTTACATTTGGCAACTAAGTAACTGAGATCAAAATCAAAAAGAGCTGGCCTTGTGCCGGCTCTTTTTTTATATGATTGGCTGTACACTTGTCTGTTTGTGTACTACTTTTAACAGAACAAAATAAAATACTATGAGCAGAACAAAAGTTGCCATTTTAGGATGCGGCTTTATCTCCGATATCCATGTAGAAAGCTATGAGCGCTTTGTACCCGAAGCCGAAGTAGTTGCCGTGTATAGTCGTGATCTTACTAAAGCAAAAGCGTTTGCCGAGAAACATCACATAAAGGCCTGGTATGATTCGATCGATAAAATCATCTCTGATTCAGGTTGCGAAGTAGTTGATATCTGTCTACCCAACTTTTTACATGCCGAGGCGACCCTTAAGGCGGCTCGTGCAAAAAAACATGTGATCATAGAAAAGCCGCTTGCCGTTACGCTCGAAGAAGCAGATGAGATGATCAAGGTATGCGCCCAGCAAGGAGTGAAATTAATGTATGCTGAAGAGTTGTGCTTTGCGCCTAAATACGAGCGGGTACGAAATCTGGTTAAGGAAGGAGCTATCGGAAACATCTACCAATTAAAGCAAGCCGAAAAACATTCAGGCCCCCACTCCGATTGGTTCTATGATGTTAATTTGGCCGGTGGTGGTGTATTGATGGATATGGGTTGCCACGCATTCGGCTGGTTTTACTGGATGCTTAATGGCGCTAAAGTAAAAAGTGTAATGGCTACCATGTCAACGGTCTTACACAAAGGTCGGACGAAAGGCGAAGATAACTCGGTGGTGATTGTGGAGTTTGAAAACGGAACAATCGGTATTGCTGAAAACAGTTGGGCCAAACACGGGGGCATGGACGATCATTGTGAAGTTTATGGTACTGAAGGGCTTGTGTATGCTGATTTATTCAGAGGCAACGCTGCCCTTGCTTATAGTCGTAAAGGGTTTGGCTATGCCATGGAAAAAGCAGACACAACCACCGGTTGGAGTTTCCCTGTTTTTGAAGAAGCCTTCAATCAAGGGTATCCGCATGAATTGAAACATTTTGTTGATTGTGTGCGCAACAACAAAGAGCCTATGGTTACCGGTAAGTTAGGCCGCCAGGTGCTGGAAGTGATTTATGCGGCCTATGCATCGGCTAAACAAGGAAAGAAAATTGAGTTGCCCTTTACTCCGGTTGTAAAAAAACCAGTGGACTTATGGCTAGGCTAATCTAATCCCAAATCCTTCGACAGGCTCAGACTGACAGGGGATGATTCATAGCGCTCCTATTCGGTGACAGTTAAAATCCAAACGGGATCGCGGGACTTGTGCCTTCGCATTAATCAAGTTTTGATGCGTTATCCTTTGGTGTTTTTCCAAACCAGCTTCGTTGCCATCCAATAGCGAAGGTGGTAAAATCCTGGCCAACCCGGACCACGGCACCGGTACTAGCCGACAATTTCAATGAGTTACTTTTTCCAACAGGCATTACTGCAGTTATTCCGATCCGCGCATTAGCAACCCGGTCATCATTATAGAGGTCATTGATTGATGACTGGCCACCAACATAATAGGTGGCATTAAATGCTACCCAAAATCTGGGTGTAACATTATAACTAACATGGGTTTGAAAGGCACCCATGGGTTGCTGCGTTCGTAGCGAGTTACCAGGATAAAATGAATAGTTCTTAGTGAAGAACCATAAGCCAGAATAGATATCAATGAGCCATCGTTTACCAAGTGGTTGTGAGAGTGCAAGTTCAGGGCGAAACGACCAACGATGTGTGCCCAGGTTTATAAGTTTGTCAGGGAAGAACTCGCCTGTCGGTGTAATTACATTTAAACTAAGCCCAACAATTGTTTTTTTGGGGGCTTTGACAAAGTCGGCCAGGCCAACAGCCGGGGCCCCATGGAGCAACACAGTAAATCGCAGTCGGGTATCTGCGAAACCTGATCGCGTAATACTCTCCTGCTGACCTACCACCTTGCCTGAAACCTGTGCCCAAGAGTAAGGTAGTGCAACCATGGCCTGAGAGGTAAGACCGAATAAGTTAAAGGTATGTACATATCCGAGGGAGGCCGCCTGAACACTCGCCTCCAAATCCTGAATGGGTAATGTAGGGTCCGTTACAACTCCTCCATGGGAATAGGAAAAACCAGAAACCAGGGTGTTCGTTTTAACCGGGAGCCAAATATACGCGCGGGGATCAAGATCCTGGGTGTATGCCAATGATGTCACTAGCATCAAACACAAACTGAGCAATGTATTACGCTTCAAATAAATAGACATAGCTGGAATATCCTTGTGAAAGTAATCAGTTTTCTTTAAGTCAAAAATGATCTTTATCAGTAATTCTGATTTACTTACCTTTAACATTCGTTATTAGAATCCTTTCTGTTTATGATATTTAAACTCTCTCTATTACAATCTGCCCCAACCCTTCTGGTTGCCATTACACTTTTCATTTTACTGATTGCGTTTTACATACTGGGCTATCGACTTCGTACCAGAGCCATCAAGAATAGTGCGGAACATTCGGTAGAGGACCTCGGTGCAATTAATGGAACCTTGTTGGGGCTATTAGCCTTGTTGCTTGCCTTTACGTTTGGGATGTCGAATTCACGATATGATACCCGAAGGCAATTGGTAATTGAAGAAGCTAATAATATTGGTACAGCCATCCTGCGCACGGATATTTATCCGGACAGCATGCGCCAATTACTCAGAACTCATCTCAAAGACTATGTTGACGCACGAATTGCATTTTACCAGGCTGGAATGGATATTGAAAAAACCATTACGGAATACAACAGAGCAAGTGAGATAGGCAATAAAATCTGGTCGATTGTTTCAGCTTATGCAAAGGAAGACAACATTACTACCCGAACTTCAGAACTGATTCCCGCACTGAATGCCATGATTGATATTACCACTACCCGCAGGGCTGCAGGAGAAGCAACCATTCCGGATTCGATCATGTATTTTCTTTTTATTCTCTGCCTCTGCTCCTCATTTCTGTTAGGATATGATCGCAAAAATAAGTTTGATTGGATTGTGGTGATTGGCTTTGCCCTTATGCTTTCTGCTACCGTATTTACGATCATTGACCTGGACAGACCACGCAGCGGACTCATCGACATGGATAGCCCCAATCAGAAAATTATTGAATTACAGGAAATGTTTAAGTAGACCAGGTGCCCTACACCCCAGCAAAGAACTATCTAGACACTTAACACTGAATGAATAGGCAAGAAAATTTTATTCTCTGGGGAATTGCCTGTGTTTCGATTTACTCGATGGTGTTTCTTCTTGATGGTTGCAACACCGCAAAAGAAAAAGAAACTGTGAAAAGCGAAGTTAGTACACCCGCTACCTTCGTAGGTTCCGCCACGTGTCAATCCTGCCATACCAAAGAGTTCAGCGACTGGAAAAAATCGGATCACTATCTAGCCATGCAACATGCGCATGACTCAACGGTGTTGGGTAATTTTAACAACACTACGTTTGTTGCCGATGGAGTGACCAACAAGTTTTTCAAAAAAGAAGGTAAATTTTACATCAACACGCAAGGTGACGATGGAAAAAATCATGACTATGAAGTACTCTATGTTTTTGGCTTTTTTCCACTACAACAATATCTCATTGCCTTCCCTGGTGGCCGATTGCAATCAACACGCGTAAGTTGGGACTCGCGTGCCAAGAAATGGTTTCATCAGTATGGTGATCAAAAACTTCATCACAAAGATTGGCTTAACTGGACCGGAGGTGGTCAAAACTGGAATACCATGTGCGCCTCGTGTCATTCTACCAATCTCCAGAAGAATTATGACTTTACATCTGACTCCTTTAACACGATCTGGAGCGAAATCAATGTAACATGCGAAAGTTGTCATGGCCCAGGAAGTAAACACACTGAATTTCTGAACTCACCTGAATATAAAAGAGGTGTGCGCTTAAAAAACTCCGGACTGGTGTACGCTAAAAATCCAAACCCTCAACTACAACTGAATACCTGCGCACCCTGCCATGCCCGTAAATCAGATATCGCTCAACAGTTCATCGCTTCCGATGAACTCATGGATAACCTGATTCCCCAAATCATCAGTAACGAGTTTTATTTTGCCGATGGACAAATCGATGGCGAAGACTATGAGTACAGTTCCTTCACTCAAAGTAAAATGTTTCATAAAGAGGTGCGATGCAGCAATTGCCACAACCCGCATTCCGGTAAACTTGTTGCTACAGGAAACACCTTATGCATGAGTTGTCATGAACCTAAGTACAACACGCAGGAGCATCATTTCCACAAAATCAATACCGAAGGCGCGCAGTGTATCAGTTGTCACATGCCAGTAAAAACGTACATGGGCAACGATCACCGCAGGGATCATAGCTTTAGGATACCCAGACCCGATCAATCAATCATCTGGGACACCCCTAATACCTGTACAAGTTGTCATACCGGTAAGTCAAACACATGGGCAGCCGAGGTTGTAAAGAAATGGTATGGCCCCACGCGAGCCTATCATTTTTCAGACGACCTGCTGCCCGGCAGCGAGCTCACCGATAAAAGTGAAAAGCACCTGCTGAAACTTCTCGCTGATACCTTACAACCTGAAATTGCACGGGCTACTGCCGCTAATTACCTTGGCAATATTCAAACCCAGCAAAGTGCCAATGCATTGGTTGGCGCTTTAAAAGATAGAAAGCCATTGGTACGTTACCATGCCGTTCGATCATTAGAAAATTTTCCACCTGAAGTCTGGCAGGCGGTTGCCCACGAGAACTTAACCGATAACGTTCGTGCGGTACGCATTGCCACTGCAGATCTATATCATCGCCTGCCGCCCGAAGTCCTTCCTGCTTCTGCCCGCAATGCCTATGCAGCAGCTGATGTTGAAAACAAAAAATACCTTGCCTATCAAACTGATTTTGCTGTGGGCAATGTGATGCTGGCCGACTATGAATTGCAGGGAGGTGATCATCTTGGGTCCATTGCTCATTATGTGCGCGGCTTACAGAAAGACAGTCTGATGAATTATGCGCGGTTAAACCTGGCAGCGTCCTATAATACGGTAGGCAAAAATGTTGAGGCCTTGAAAACATTGAAAGAGGCAGCCGTTATCGATCCACAAAATGATAGAATATTTTATAACCTCGGCTTGCTGTATTATGAATTGGGTGAGATTCCAGCAGCGATGGAAAGTTTTCAAAAAGCGGTTCGGCTTGGTTCAGAAAATACAGGGTTATATTACAACTATGGACTCCTCTTGCAACAGCAAGGGCAACCGAAGGAGGCTGAACAGATTTTGTTGAAAGGGTATTCATTGAATCCGCAAGCGATCAATATCAATTATGCGTTGGCGTATTTATATGCTAACAAAAATCAACCACAAAAAGCCAGAGTGCATGCGGAAGTGTTGCGCACCATGGATCCTACCAATCCGGAATATCAGGCGTTGTTTAGGAGTTTGGGGTTATAGGCAGGTGTCCTACATCTTGGAGTCAGAACTTCAATAGCCTTCTGGTTCAGGCTGACAACCGAACTAGTTGTTCGACTCCTTTGGAGTCGCGAGATTACTATTAATCGTTACTATAAATGTTTGATGCCCTTGGCATCGACTTCTTTATGCGAACTTATAGAGTAACCATCCCGAAGGGATGAAACATTTATAGAAATCGCACTAAACTATCCCACGATGCCAACGGTATCGTACATTATTAATCATTCTTCGTAAAACACGAAGTTGTTCGACTCCTCTGGAGTCTTTCGGTTAGATTAATTGTTTCTATAAATGTTTGATGCCGTTGGCATCGACTTCTTTATGCGAACTTATAGAGTAACCATCCAGAAGGGATGGAACATTTATAGAAATCGCACTAAACTATCCCACGATGCCAACGGTATCGTACATTATTAATCATTCTTCGTAAAACACAAAGTTGTTCGACTCCTTTGGAGTCACGAGATTAAATTAATTGTTTCTATAAATGTTTGATGCCCTTGGCATCGACTTCTTGGTGCGAATTATAGAGTGAACATCCCGAAGGGATGAAACATTTATAGAAATCGCACTAAACTATCCCACGATGCCAACGGTATCGTACATTATTAATCATTCTTCGTAAAATACAAAGTTGTTCGACTCCTCTGGAGTTATTCGATTAGATTAATTGTTTCTATAAATGTTTGATGCCGTTGGCATCAGCAAATAGCTTCAATCTTTTGAGAGACACCATCGCGAAAGATGTTTAGTTATACCACGATGTCACCGGCATCGAACTATTCGTTCCAATCGAATGGATATTGATCGTCATATTCCACCTTAAACTGTTTCAGAATGTTTGAATAAGATTCTCTAGATTCGTAATTACTTTCTGTTCGACTCCTTCGGAGTCGGGTGATAAATACCTGATTTTTCTATAAACGTTTGATGCCGTTGGCATCAGTCATAAGTAAACCTTAGAATGAATTTCATCCCGAAGGGATGCAACGTTTATAGAAATAATACCTAGGAAAACTACGGTCCCAACGGAATCGAACTACCAATTGCAGAGTACCTATTGAAATGATGTACAGAATATCATTTCATAAACGAATAAAGCCTCTAACATCCGTAATAAGTTAACCTTGGAATGAATTTCATCCCGAAAGGATGCAACGGTTATAGAAATAATACCTCAGATGACTACGATGCCAACGGCATCGAACTATTCGTTCCAATCGAATAGGTATTGATCGTCATACTCCACCTTAAACTGTTTTAGAAAGTCCGTGTACTCCTCTTTGAATGTTTGCTTCTTAGGGTGTTGCTTTTGATTCATTATATAAGCAATTACATCATCCAATTGCGAATGACTGTACGAGAAGGCACCAAACCCCTCCTGCCAACTAAATCTGAATTTTGAAAGCTTGTTTTCATTAACAAATTCATTCGATGACTTCTTAACTTCACGAACAAGGTCTGATAGACAACAAGACGGTTTCATACCGATGAGAAAATGAATATGATTGGGCATTCCATTAATGGCAAGCATCTTTTGTTCTTTGTTTTGAACTATCCCTGTCATGTATTTATAAAGACGATCTTCCCATTCGGGATAAATCAAACTATCTCTTCCTTTAACTGCAAAAATTGTTTGGATGTATATTTGCGAATATGTAGACATAAAAATGATGTATTATTGTCAGGCTTAGATGTCATTGTTTATAATACCAAGGTAAGAAAAAGATAAGCGCTGGTAAAATGTGCTTTGAGTGTGTAGTCACCCAACCCCCAAACAATTTCACTTATGAAAAATAAATCAAACCCACATCCTAAACAGAAGTTAACCGCTACTACAAAAAGTAAGCGCCCATGGCTGATACCTGGGGTAGTTATACTCGCTGCAGGGATCGGAGTTTTCTTTTGGATGAACAGAGATGTCAGTAAACTATTTAAGTCAACTTCTACCCCACCTTCTCAGGCGCAAACCAAAACAGATCAGAATCAACTTGTCGGTCGCTGGGTACGCACGGATAGTGAGGGTAATTATATTATCGAAATAAAAAGTGTCGCTACAGATGGTAAACTTGATGCCAGTTACTTCAATCCCAATCCTATTAAGGTTGGTCGAGCAGAATGGCAACTGAAAAATGGCAGTCTGATGATTGTCGTTGAATTGCGGGATGTGAACTATCCGGGCTCTACC
>JBEBJH010000383.1:0-2585 GCA_040079965.1 Cyclobacteriaceae bacterium | reverse complement strand
CCCACACACCGGCCTCGGGTCCGTTGGGGCCGGTAACCACACCGCTAATGTTGGAACCATCAGCTACTTCTGATTTAGGAGTACAGGTAACTAATGTTATTAGTGTTACCAGAAAAATAGTGGTTGCAAGTCGTGTGGATTTCGAATGTCTTTCTGTCATCATAGCAGTAAGGTTTGTATGAATAGAACAGGTGCGGGAGATGCGCTATCGAATGTAGGAATTTTGGAGGGAATAATGGGAATGGATAATGGTTAATAGATAATGGGCAATGGATAGTGGGGATGTTTCAGTGCGACCACAGGCAGAACCGAAAATCAAAAGGTTTTATCTAACCAGGCAGCTACTTGTTCCCAACTTTCAACAGGTATCCGGGCATGGGTGGTGTTTTTCATCACTAAAAATTCTTTTTTGTTGCCGGGAACGGCATCGAAGAACTCTTTCACCTTATCTACCTCAAATAATTCATCCTGATCGCCAACCCCTACCAACACCGGAATATTTAAGTCTTTCGGAAGCCTGAGTTGCTTAACATCCAGCATGGTTAGAAATCGAAGCGTATATCTAAAATTAAACAAGGAGTCTTTCGGAACCGTCATGCCCTTTCTATAATATTCAACCGCCTGGTAGGAAGGGCGGAATACAGCGCTTGCCAAAATTTTAGTTTGTTCAAAAAGCGTTGGCGGTGATGACAGACCTTTCCTGCTTTCATACGCTCCCGAGAGCAACACCAGGCCTGAAATCTCACTGGGAATTGCATTGGTTGCACATATCGCGGAAGCAACTCCGAGGCTGTGCCCTAAAATGATCACTTTCGAAAAACCAAGACCTTTGAGATACCGCACCGACTCTGCCAGATCAGCAATCCATCGTTCTTTACCGGGGTTATCCCCGCGGTTTCCGCCCGATAGGCCATGGCCCCGATAATCCAAACCGAAGGTGGTATATCCACTTGCCGAGATGGGTTCACCCGCCATAGCATAGGCACCACTATGTGCCGTAAAGCCATGAAAAGTCAATACGGCAAGATCTTTTTTTGCAGGGGCAAGACTGTCTGGATTCCATCTCCGCAGAAAAAGCGTTTCGCCATCGGTAGTAGTAAACTGATGATGTGCTGCTTTGAAATTCGTCCTCAACTCAGCCGCTTCTTCAGGCGAAATGCCCTTGTGATTGGTTTTTAACTTAGTAGGTAGAAATGCCAGAATCAATCCCAAGACAAAAATGATTGCAACTAAGGATATACTAGCGAATAAAACTTTCTTTAAAATTTTCTTCATACCCAAAGGTGTTTCTTTAAATCACTTCTTGTTGGCTTCATGCATTGCAATCTGTAATGCATCGTATCGTCCCTTTCAGGAGACGATACTTGATATATGTTTTTCTAAACTCAAATCTATCTGAAAATTAATGAAACAATAAAACCTTAGCCAAACGCTTCCTGTTCACGAAGCCATTGGCGCAATTTCTCTACATCAGCCGATACGGTGCGGGAGGCAGCAAACAATACGCAAGCCAGCACGGCACAGATTATCGGAATTGCATACATAGCATTATGCAGACCAACCGCTTTAAATTGTTCTGTCATTACACTGGCACCAGCAGCTATCATCGCTTTCGTTGCAAAATGATCGCTCAACATGCCCGTTACCAACGGACCCAGACAACCTCCTAATAGATACATGGCAAAAAAATACAGGGCCATGGCCGTACCGCGCAAGGCTGGTTCAATTACATCCTGAATCGTGGAATACACGCATGAATAATAGACGAACATAAACATGGTTCCGGCACCCATCAGCAACATAAAACCAACGGTTTCGCCTGGTTGCTGCCTCAGAGAAAAATAAATGCACGGTGCAGCAATCACCATGGTGATGGTCGATAACAACAACTTACCATCCGATCGGATCTTCCCTATACGATCAGCCGCCCAACCCCCTGCCAGAAGTCCAACAATTCCAACCGCACCCAACACGATCGAGGAAACGTTGGCTGCCTCTTTCAACCCCATAAGATGCGTACGCATGAGAAAGGCGGGAAGAAATGAGTTGACTGCATACGAATTAAAATTGAATAATGCACCCGACACAATAATCCACAGCATCGTTGGAATGCTTAGCACGATCCAATAAGGAGATCCCGCACGTGTTCGGTTAGCCGAGGGATGAACTTCCGCAGCTCCTCGCACTGGTTCGTGAATCATAAACACCAACACTGCCAATAGGAGTCCTGGTATGCACGCAAAATAGAATGCTTCGCGCCAACTGTAAGCTTGTGCAATCATGCCGCTTAGCCGATAACTCAGGAAGAGACCGATGGGCAGACCCATCATGAAAATAGACAACGCCATGCTGCGTTTTCGCGGAGGGAACAAATCACCAATCAACGAATTCGCTGCAGGCGCACAACTGGCCTCGCCCACACCCACTGCGAGACGGGCAGCAAAAAGCCACTGGAAGGTAGGGGCAAGACCTGTCGCTGCCGTGAGTATACTCCAAACGGATAAACCTATGCCTAAAATTTTCTTGCGACTCGTTGAATCGGCCAGACGGCCTAACGGTATGCCAACGGCAGCATACATTAATGT
>JBEBJH010000382.1:0-2593 GCA_040079965.1 Cyclobacteriaceae bacterium | reverse complement strand
GTTGAGGGTTGGGTACGTACTTTCCGCAACAGCCAGTTTATCTCCATTAACGATGGCTCAACCATTCAGAATCTCCAGGCCGTTATCGAACTGAATTCCCTTAACGAACAAACCATTAAGCGCATCACTACCGGTGCGTGTCTTTCAATTACTGGAGAATTGATTAATTCATTAGGTAAAGGTCAGGCCGTTGAGGTAAAGGTGAAAGAACTTCATATCCTTGGCGATTGTGATGCTGAGGCTTATCCGTTGCAACTTAAGAACAGACCAAGCTTTGAGTACTTGCGGGAGATTGCTCACCTGCGTTCACGCACCAATACCTTTGGAGCCGTGATGCGGGTGCGTCATGCAATGGCCTACTCCATTCACAAATTCTTTAACGACCGTGGTTTCTTCTACATCCATACCCCGATTATCACAGGCTCGGATGCGGAAGGCGCTGGCGCGATGTTTCGAGTTACAACGTTGGATAGTAACAATCCCCCCCGTGATGAACAAGGCCATATCAATCACAAAGAAGATTTTTTTGGAAAGGAAACCAACCTCACCGTATCCGGGCAACTGGAAGGCGAAACCTATGCGCTTGCGCTAAGTGAAATCTATACGTTTGGTCCCACCTTCCGGGCCGAGAACTCAAATACTACCCGCCACCTTGCCGAGTTTTGGATGATTGAGCCTGAGATGGCTTTCTATGATATCCACGACAACATGCAACTAGCTACTGACTTATTGCAGTACCTGGTGCGGTACGCGTTAGAAAACTGTAAGGAAGACCTGGAGTTTCTGAACAAACGGGCACAAGAGGAAGAAGCTGCAAAACCGCAGGATCAACGCAGTGAATTAAGTCTGCTGGACAGGCTGAAGTTTGTAACGGAAAACGAGTTTCAAAAACTCAGTTATACTGAAGCGATTGACATTCTTAAGAATTCAAACCCCAACAAGAAAAAGAAGTTTCAATATCTAATAGATGCATGGGGTGTTGACCTACAATCGGAACATGAGCGCTACCTGGTTGAAAAACATTTTAAAAAGCCGGTGATTCTTTACAACTATCCTAAAGAAATCAAGGCATTTTACATGCGCCAGAATGAAGACAACAAAACTGTTGCCGCCATGGATGTGTTGTTCCCGGGTATTGGAGAAATTATTGGCGGTTCGCAGCGTGAGGAACGCTATGAACGATTGCAAAAGCGCGTTCAGGATTTAAACCTGCCGGAAAAAGATTTGTGGTGGTATATGGACTTGCGCAAGTTTGGCTCAGCTCCACACAGTGGATTCGGTCTTGGCTTCGAACGACTTATATTGTTTGTTACCGGAATGACCAACATCCGGGATGTGATTCCATTCCCGCGATTCCCGGGTAACGCAGAGTTCTAAAGTCAGGATTGATTATTTTCTCTTCACGGCCAATAGTGGAATAGTACCCTGATAGGCAAGTCTGCGGGTAACACTTTTACCAAAGAGTTTTTCTTCAAGACTAAGTTTATGGGTAAACGTAGTAAGCAGGTCGGCTTTTGTCTTCTTGATGTAACTATCGATGGCTGTGGTGATATCTTCTTCCAGAATTAATTTAAAATCAAGCTTATCATAATTGGCTTTACGGATAATTTCATCTACTGAGTTAACAGCGGCTTCTACTTTCTTATCCATAACCGGGGCCACGTGAATCATGTGAACGGCCGAGCCGAAGATTTTAGCGAACTCAACTATGATTTCAAGCTCTTTCTGAATATTCTTAAGATCGGAAGCGTAAACAATGTGCTGAAGGTTACGGTAGGTGGCAAATTCTGGAATAGCCAGCACCGGCACTTTACACTCATCAATTACTGAAACGGTTGTGCCTCCAAGTCGTGCTTTCTTCATAGCCG
The DNA here is from genome assembly GCA_040079965.1 of Cyclobacteriaceae bacterium. Taxonomy (GTDB): domain Bacteria; phylum Bacteroidota; class Bacteroidia; order Cytophagales; family Cyclobacteriaceae; genus ELB16-189. Next base: position 725 of record JBEBJH010000382.1, on the reverse strand, counting down.
AAGCACCTTGCAAACCCATTACTACCATGTTGGTAGGATGTTTATCTACATACTTTCTCACCATCTCAGCAACCGTTCTCGCCTTTATAGGTTTAAATTCCAACGAGTAGTTTCCTTTAACCTGATTTCGAAGTTCCTGAACTAATTTATCGCCTTCCTCCTGAGAAATCTGGGCTATCGACTGTTCGATTTGCTTTGATTTTAAATTAGCCTTGGGGATTCCATCGAGGCGCACGATATTGAGAATAGTGAAGTGAGCCACAAGCGGAGCCGCCATTTTTATAGCATAATGCATAGCCACTTTTGATAGTGGCGAAAAATCAGTGAGGAGAACAATATTGGGTCCTTTCATCGTATTGTTTTTTTATTTTATAATAACTGCCACCTTTTTCGCATTGACAAAGGTGTTCAGTATGGCGTTAATTGAAACTTTATAAAGGATCAAAATTACGAGGTTTGACTTTATTTTAAGCAAAAAAAATCCATCAGAGGTCATTTTGTCTATAAATGAAAATTAACTTGCACGTCAATTACTTTATCTATCCCATGAAAAAACCCAAACTTCTTTTGTTTTTCCTGTTACTGACCATTTCTTCTATCGTTTTAGGGCAAAAAATTGAGGAGAAAAATATTAAAACTCATATAAAATTTTTGTCAGATGACGCGCTACAGGGCCGTTTAACGGGATCGGCAGGCGAACGTCTGGCACTCAATTATATTGAAAA
>JBEBJH010000151.1:0-12296 GCA_040079965.1 Cyclobacteriaceae bacterium | reverse complement strand
AAACTACCTTGACTACACCAGCCTGGAAGGGGATGAGCGTTACAAAAAAATTACACCGCGAATGTGTCTTTCCCACACCGCGGGCTTGCCAAACTGGCGCTGGCTTGAGTCCGATCAGAAACTTACTATCAAATTCGAGCCCGGCACAAAATATAGTTATTCAGGTGAAGGCATGTTTCTACTACAGTTTGTGTTGGAGGAAATAACCGGTAAGGATTTTGAAGCGCTTGCGATCGAAAAGGTATTTGATCCGTTGGGCATGAACCGGAGCAGCTTCGTGTGGCAACGGGCCTACGAAGGCAACTATGCGGTTGGCCATGATAGCCAGGGAAATTTCCTCGGTATCCCCAAAGGAAATGTTCCGAATGGGGCTGGATCATTGTCAACGACACTGGAAGAGTATACACGTTATTTTCAAACCGTACTAAAACAACAACCAGCCCGGTATGCGGAATTGATGTCTCCGCAGACAAGAATAAAATCAAAGCAACAGTTTGGTCCAAACGCGAAGGTAGACACCCATGAGAATGATTCGATAAAACTTTCGTATGGTTTAGGGTATGGACTTTATGAAACACCCTATGGCAAAGCTTTCTTTAAAGAAGGGCATCTGGAAGGCTGGCAACATTACGCGGTGGGCATACCGTTAAAGGGGCAAGCACTTGTACTGATGTCCAATAGTGATAACGCAGAAAGTATTTTTAAAGAGCTTATTGAATACACTACTGGAAACTCTTCCACACCCTGGTATTGGGAGGGCTATATTCCATACCATGCTAATTAAATAATGATCTCCTGGCTGTGTCACCTCGTCCCGATAGCTATCGGGGGTCGGCATGCCTGCCGGATCCCACACGAGGCGGAGTGAATTAGTAATTTGTCTTTACCGGCACTTCAAACATCGTCTCTCGCAGAGGACGATGCGCGCCCTGTAATGAGAACAAACTTTTCAAAAATGCACGTGTGTAACAAATAGCCGCGTAGGGCGTCTTTTGGTTTGTGTGGAGTTGATACCTCTTTCTTCTACAGAGAATCATTAGTACTTTACACGTAATAAATAAACAGCTATCATGAATGCAGATCAGCAACAAAAAGAGTTGGTGAACACAGCTCGTATCGCAGGAGTTTGGTACCTGATGTTGGCCATCACAGGCATGGTAGGATTTCTCGCATTGCATCCGCGAATTTATGTGACCGGTGATCCGGTAAAAACACTTTCGAATTTAACCGGGTTTGAAACACTTGCCCGACTGAGGCTAGTGTTTGAACTCCTGATAGTAGCTTCGCAGGCACTGGCCGCAGTGTGGTTTTATAAATTGTTTAGAGATATCCGGCACACCGCGGCATGGGCCCTGGCGGCCTGGGGCATGGTGAATGCTGTCGCTATCATGATCAGTGCCATGGCCATGGGCGGGGCGATTGAAATAGCCACCAGTACCCAGACAATGAACGACAAGGTGATCATGATTCAACTGCTTCAGCAGTTTATTAAACATGCATGGGGTGTGGGTAGTCTCTTCTTCGGACTATGGCTCATTCCCATGGGCTACATCGTGGTGAGTTCGCAGCGCATGCCGGTGTGGTTAGGGCGTATACTGATTCTCGGTGGTGTGGGCTATATCCTTAGTGCGTTCATTGGCTACATGGGTGTAAACGAAAGTTGGGTAGGCATGCTCACGATACCTGCTACCATAGGCGAACTATGGATAATTGGCTATCTGCTGATTTTTGGAATCCGGCCTGTTAAATCGTAAGGTAGTCACCTTGTGGTGTTCATGCGCTCACGTTGGCAGAGACACTCGTTTGCTGTCAGGTCTTACTTCCTGACAGAACAATTTGCAGGGCAATCCAGATCCGCCAGCTGGCGGAGAAGGATCTTCCTTTCAAGCATCGTCTCTCGCAGAGGACGATGCGCAAGTAGTGCATATGTTTCATATCGCACCGTCCCGAATCGGAGACGGTGGCGAATAAAAGATGTCAATCCACTCTTTTATTTTGGCAATCTTTGTTCCCGGCATGAATACACCAGTACCCTTTCGCAAAATCATCCACGTTGACATGGATGCCTTTTATGCTTCGGTCGAGCAGCGCGATAACCCTGACTACAAAGGCAAACCTATTGTAGTGGGTGGCAGCCCGCAGGGAAGGGGTGGGGTAGTAGCCGCGGCAAGCTATGAAGCACGGAAGTTTGGAATACACTCAGCCATGCCATCGAAAAAAGCAGTGCAGCTTTGTCCAGAGGTAATTTTTATCTATCCACGCTTCAGCGCTTACAAGGAAGTGTCAGGTCGCATACGCGAAATTTTCAAACGCTATACCGACCTCATCGAACCCCTGTCATTGGATGAAGCGTTTCTCGATGTTACGGAAGATAAGCAAGGCATTGGTTCGGCTATTGAAATCGCAACCCGCATCCGGCAGGCCATATATACCGAGCTGCAACTCACGGCATCGGCCGGTATCTCCATCAATAAGTTTGTAGCCAAAATCGCCACCGACCTGAACAAGCCCAATGGGCAAACCTTCATTGGGCCCTCGCAGATTGAATCATTCATGGAGAAACTTCCCGTGGAAAAGTTTTTCGGTGTTGGCAAAGTAACGGCTGAGAAAATGAAAGCGATGGGTTTACATACGGGTACTGATTTGAAAAAATTATCGGAACATCAACTGATAAAACATTTCGGAAAACCCGGTCAGTTTTTCTACAAGATTGTGCGTGGCATCGATGACCGCCCCTTACAACCCGATCGCGAAACAAAATCCATCAGTGCCGAAGACACATTCGCGCACGACCTCACCACGCTGGAAGAAATGAATGAAGCATTGGAAGCCATTTCGGAACAGGTGTTTAACCGACTCCAACGATTATCGCTGAAGGGGAGAACGGTTACTCTTAAAATCAAATACCACGATTTCAAACAGATTACAAGAAGTCAGTCGTTTGCGCAGGCTGTGCCGAATGTGGAAGCTCTGACAGAGACCGCCAAACAATTACTGGCATCCACCGACCTTACTGAAAAGAAAATACGCTTGCTGGGTGTTGGTCTTTCCAACTTTGAAGGTGTGGTAATGCCTAGACAAGAACAAGAAACAGATCAGCTGAAGTTGTTTTGAGCAAGTAGGAGTTGGACATGAGTGAGATTGGTTTATGGATGACGCGGAGGCCCGGGGCGGAGACTCCGCTGAGAAGGAGATTGACCCAGAATTTGTCCATCGATACACCTGATACAACAATTTGCAGAGCAATCCAGAGCGGATTAAGAATCTGGGCATCAATCATGGCATGAAAATGAATAAGTAAGTTGCTCTTTCCCTAACTCACTATAAGCGAAGGATCTCCTTACTATTGGGGGATCCTTCGCTCAATGCCAGAATTCATTCCATGCACCTTTCGAAAGTAGCTTCATCACACCATATCACGTTGTGTTATCTACCCGCTCAGGATTGCTTTCAATATTTTTTGTGTTGCTTACTGTTTGCTGTCAGGTCTTGCGACCTGACAGCCGATGAGGACGCAATTTTTGATTATGGGAATACCGCTTTTATTGGCTCGCCAGCATCATTGTAGGTAAAGTATATCGTTTCCTCTTTTCCTTCAACGAAAAAGGTATTGTTTGTGATAGGATAGAGGTTGAAGTTTCCGAGGTAGCGGATGTTCACGATCAGTTGACCGTCCTTTGCCCGCAAGATCGTTACCGGGTCGCCATCGTTGTCGTAATATTTTTCGAAGCGTTTGGTTTGCGATGGATCGTCAGCAATCAATGCCGGCCAGTGTGTGCGATCGGGTTGGTAGGTAATTAGTTTTGTCTCATCGATCGTTGTTTTTATTTCTGTTCTTGCCGCGAGGATTCCTTTAACAATCTCTTTGATTTCAGTCCAGTCAACAGCGACCCACGGTTCAATGTACGTGTTTGCGCGATGTACGATGATCATGTCACTGTCTTGGAGCAGGATCAACGCGTGACCGCCCGAGCCTTCTGCCGTGTAACATCGTTGCCTGAAGGTTTTTTCGGGATAGATATTCCACGCATAGCCAAATCCAGGTTTTTTTTCCTTCGGTGAATATGCTGTGAGACTCTCTTTCACCCACGGTTGTGGTATAATTTGCTGATCGTTCCAACGACCTTCCTGCATATAAAGCATTCCGAAGCGCGCCAGATCTCTCGATGACATGTTGATATGGTACAGAGGATGCAACGAATAGTCATGGGAATACGAAAAGGCATCGCGGGGTATGAAGTCTTCCATACCAAGGGGTTTTGCAATCTCGCTGTCAAACGCGTCAGTAAGTTTCACATGCGTTTGTTGTTCGAACACGGTGTTCAGGGCATTGTAGTTCCAGTTGTTGTAATACCAATGTTCGCCCGGTTTGTGCGAGCCTCGTTTGGGTATTTCATCAACACCACCACCGCCTGGGGATGGAAGATAGATTCCCGAGTAACCCGTCATGAGTTGTTTTACGGTTGCCTGCTTTTCTATTTCAGTGAGCGGTGTAACTTCATCGATGCCATATTCGCCCATGGATTTAGTGAGATCGATTTCACCCCGGGAAGCATGAATGCCTATCAGGGCAGATTGCGTTGCTTTTCGTGCGGAGTGAAGACGGAATCTGCGGCTGGCATCGCCCCATGATTGAACGATCGCGCCTTTATAGATAATGAGTACGTTCGCAGACTTGTATTTTTTTGCCAGGTCACGCGCTTTTAGCAGCTTTTGAGTTGAAAATCCCGCGTCTTCCGGGGTTTTATACTGAAGCCAGTGCGTTGCAGGTAGGTCAGATCCTACCTGGCCGGTAGGCAGGCCTACCTTCGCTGAAGCTACGGTAGGCAAGCTAGTTTTTGGACCAAACGCGAAGAGCACAAGAACGAAGGGGAGATATTTTTTCATAGATGGTTTGATTCAAGTTAAGGATAAAATTTCAATACCGCTTTGCCGGAGCCTATCCCGAGTTTTCTCAGAAGGCCTTACCCAATCTTCATAGAAAGTTTTTTATTGCAGGCATTCGGTAACCCAATCCTTTTCAATTGCATCAGGCTGGCTTGTCTGCCGAAGACTTCCGTAGGCAGGGGCAGCGACACTCTTTGGCAAGCTTAGGAAAGTAGGAGGGACGTGCGGCCTAACAATGTGTGCTGATGCGAGGGTATGATACTTCTGAAGGCATAAGTTGCAACTTTACATGCTGATTCAAATATAGCCAACTAGGCAGTCTAGCTAATCTTCCAATATTGTATCGATTGATCCAAACTTGTGGATGGGCTCGTTTATGTTCTTATATGTGTAAGACATAAAACAACAAGGGACAAGACAGTTAGGATATACTGGATTCTTGATTTTATAGTACTCTACGAATTTTGAAATACTTTTATGATTGCCCCACAACACTGGCAGCAGATAAAATATTGGACTTCCAACTCCCCGCTTTGCTCTCAACTTGGCTGGCAGCTTTTGTGTTAATAAATTTTCAATTCTCATATCTGTCCAGTCAAGCCTCTCATCCAAATGCAGGTTTACGACCTCGATCATCATTTGACTTCGAGTTGTTGCAAACTTAAAATCAATTTTCGGTCCGCTTTTATTTAACGGATCATTTGGACATTCAGTATCAATTAATCGCCACTGTGTATTTTTCTTTATTTGGTTGAGGACGCACAATTCACCGAGGAAGTTCAAATATTTCAAATCAATATTTGTCAAAAAGCCGTACAAGTTATCTTTAATCAATAGCTTTTCGTCTCCACTTAAATTGACTGCAAGTTCTTCGAATAGCTTCTTTATAAATAGGAAGAATAAACCTGCTTGCCCACGTCCCCTTATTGTCGATATGATCAAATCTATAAAACCTACTTCAATCAGAGCTGGCTGACCATGGCTGTCAATTTTCTTCTTTCGTTCAGCGAGAACTTCCTCAGCCCGTTTATTTATCCTGCCCCAATTGAGTTTGCTACCCGCGACCAAATCAAAGAAAACAGGAAAATACGCCATTAATGCTTTCTCAATATCATATCTTCTTGTTAGCATCATTCTTTTTTCTCAAAGCGTCAGTTACCTATGTGGCAGTAATACTTTTGGGTAAAAGGCTTGAAAGCGGAAAATGTGGCGTACACAATGTGTGGCGATATTGGTTGACGCAAAGTCATTTACTATATCTCCACATGGACAGTGCCCACTTCTTGACATCTTCATTCTCAGCAAACGACAATGAATAATTTCTTGCAGAAGCTACTTTTTTTCCTCCTTTTGCTATGTATGAAGTCGTTGCAATCAGACCATGTTTAGCCTTTTCAAATTCGACATCGGAATAGAAAGCTTTTACCGTTGGAATATCAACAATATTATCTTTTGCATGTCTTTTGCATTGGATAAGAAGTAGCGGTTGTTGCTTATCTTTCTTACTAAATGCCCTTATATCCACTCCTCCGTCATTTGTGCCTGGGCCTAGAACAATTTCATAACCCAGTCTCTTAAAGTATTCCGCACACATTCTTTCGAAATTGCGCCAGTGGACTACTTCAAGCTTGTCACTATTCACGGCCAGATAATCAAGGAATTCTTGATCAAGGAAGTTTTCTTTTGATTTCAACTCGCAATTAAAGAGATGACTTAGAGGTCTACCACCATCCCATTGTTCGATCTGGGGTAGGTTAACATATGAACTTGCGAATTGATGGTCGGCTAGCAAGATTGCAATTTCAATTATCATCTCGTCTGGTACCGTAATTCGTTCTTGGACTTGCTTTATAGTAATTAAAGGGTCTACATCTTTTCCCTTGTAGCTTCCTATTATATCAATAAATATCTTCATGGCGCCAATTGGATCAAATCCAGCATTCACCCATTTCATTAATGCGTCACTCATTCTCAAAGGATTCATCTGTTCTTCTGACAGATTGCCAATTTTATGACGAATCCATTGGATGTGAGATTCAACTATCTCACTCCTTATTCGAATGCCATCTTCTAAATTAGTATCGTCAAAAAAACTCTCTTTAAAATTCTCTTTCAGGATTTTGACGGCTTCGGAGGTTGTGAGAATCAAGCCAGATTTAATTCCAACTGTTTCTGTTATTGTATCAAAGTAGTCACCGATTGAAAATCGTATTGAACCCATATTATTTTCAACGAATATTTTCAGCAATCTTAATTAACTTCTTATCTGGCGCACTTGTGCTTTTGAATTTATATCTATTGATGTAGCCTTTTGTTTTAGACTTACAATAATAATTTATGGGTACTTCAAATAAATCAACGCATTTCTTAATTGATTCAGAGATGCTTTGTTGATTCATCTTTTCTTTATCAATTCTGTTTATTACATAGTAGAAGGATGGCCAGAATAAGGCAGCTTCATGAAAATAAATGTCGATAGGAGTTCCAACTACCGATTGCCCTTTGCATTTTTGGATAACAACCGTTGCTGTGTGCAAATTGCTACCTTTGCATGACGATAAGAATATTCGTCTTCCCCTTACATTTCCTTCGAGGATATCAATTAGATCAAAATTTGAAATCTCTTCACCTCCAACTTCCAGTCCCGTCTCATCTGCATGACATGATAAATGAAGATACCTGAATCCTGATTTGTTGAAATCTTTAATCGCATCAGTAAATTCAGTTTTGCTGGTCACCCATCGATAAAGGGAATTTATCTTAGCCATTTCAAGAATTTTATTCAATCGTTCACCATCCTTGTATTCACCGTCCCTTAGCGATTCAATGATGAACACTCCGTATGCTGTTAAAGTCCTTTTGTGCTGATTGGCTCTTTTCATTCCTAGGAGAAGTTTGATCCGTGACTCCAAAATCGTAGTGCGTATGCATTATAGCACTACTAAATACCATAAATCTGCTGACGTTGAATAAATGCGCTACGGCCTCCTTCTAGTATCTCACAGCAGATTTCTCTCGTCTCTTTACGATCAATTGACCCTGGAGAAAGGACATGCGATTTGATATTTGTGCTTTTGAGAGGAACTATAAGTTCAGCGTCACCTAGAACAGCAATGTTTGCATTGTGAGTAACAATGATAACCTGCCTTGCCTCCTTGATTTTGCGAAGGTTCTTAACAATAGTTTTAAAAATGAATTCACTATCTAAGTTGTCCTCTGGCTGATCAATGATCAGAGGCTTATTGCTTTTTGAAAGCATTAAAATTGCTAACATGACTGATTGCTGCTGCCCTAAGGATAATTGTGAAAGTGGTTTTGAGTTCCGTTGTGTTATCCCTTTATCATCTTTCCAAATTTTAGTAACTGTTATCGATGGTCGATCTTCAAAGTCTAAAACCTCGAAGTCTTCGAAGCAGTGGTCATTATTTATTTTTAAAATGATTGCCTTACACTCTGCCTGTAAAAGTAACGGTTGTCCTTGTTCGTCAGTTAATGCCTGAAGTTTGGCTATGCCATTCTTTCGGCAAATATCAACAAAGTCGAGGGGAGAGATTTGTTTAGTAACTAGCAAGGCTTTTGGAACTTGAGAGGTTCGGTAGTCCATTGTTGATTTGAGGAGTTTTTCAAATGAATCTGAATACTTCCCTTGTTCATACTTTACCGAGATAAGTAGACCATCGAGTGTGTTTGTCAAATTCTTATTTATGACCTCTGCATGTCCATATCGCTGATAAAATATTTTGTTTTTCACATCTTGCCGTTGTTTAACAAGTTGTTTACGCTCTGTTTCTAAATCTTTTAGTCTTTTTTGGCTCCCTTCAAGTTTCTTAACTCTGCTCTCCAGGTCAATTATGTCTTTAGATATCTGATTGATTTTCCCTAGATCGAATGGAATGCCCATCGCTTCTAATTCCTCCTTTTTTTTGTCAATCTTTTCTTGAATAGATTTTTCCTTTTCCGCCCATCCTGTTATTTGCACTTTGAGTTCTTCAACCTTTTTATTAAGCGCATCATTTAGTTCACTTGCCTTCGATTGAACGATTTTCGAAAAATCCGAAACAATTTCCTTTACCTTGTTGAAAAAATCTTTACCAACAATGATTTCGCTGTCGGGTAACTTTTGAAGGTTATTAAAAATATCTTTGTCCTTTAGAATTTCTTGGTAGGTTTTTATTAGATTATTCAAATCGGTGACTAAACTCGATCTAAGCTGTCTTTCTTTGATTAAAGCATTTTGATACCGGACAAGGTCACCGGCTTTCTCCTTCTGAAGGTTCGATAGTTTAGTTTGCTCATTTAAGAGCGCCTTTTTGGTCTCATCGAGACTTAGAAGTTCAAGGCGTAACCTTCTTGATTCGCTTTGATTTTCTCTGAGCTTCGTTACATATTCCTTGTCGTCTAGTTTCAGTTTTTCGAGATCGAGAAATGAATCGAGAAGTTCAACCAATACCATCGGGTTTTCTCCACTGTGCTGAAGTGTCTCTGCAGTTTCTCCTTGGCCATAATTTTCTATGTCAACTTTAGTTATGCCATTAATCGGGTCAGTGTTGTTTCTTGTTTTACTATTTTTCTCTCTTGCAAACTCCAAAATTTGACCAGATTCGTCTTCATAGGTAACCTTTATCTTTTGCGGCCATACATCCGAATCAACAAGTTTAGACCCTGACTTATTTCCCGATGCCTCGCGCAAGGATTCAATGAATGTAGATTTACCAGCGCCCCGCCCTCCAATTACACAAGTCAAATTGGTGCTTAGCTCAACTGTCACCTTATCTAGTATTCCACCTTCTATTGTAATGGTTTTCAGAATGGGGCGCTTTTCTGGTATGTGATCTTCGAGTCGAATTCTTGACTCATGAGTTATTAATGCGATTTTAAAAGAGTGAAAGTCCAAGGAGTCGACTTTGATTCTTGTCAGTTTTTTCTCGCCTTCGGCATTTGTACCCAATCTACTCAATGAATGCGAGTCGGATGACATGATTTTGGGAAGCACATATGCATTGTCTAGACCCAACGTGTCACGCCTAAGCTGACAGAGAGATTTCCGATTTGTATCCTCATCTAAGTCAGTATAGAAGTCTGCGGAAGTTTTTGACGAAATCTCTAGCCCGAAAAGATTTTTGTGCTTTAAGATTTCTTCCATTTGAGGCCCAAATCGAGCAATCGTCTTTTCAAATCCAGAAGTTAATTCGATATGTGCCAAAATTCCTATTCCTGAATGTTGTGCTGCTAAGTCAAGGCATTGAACAATGCCTTGACTTGTAAGAGTCTTATCGGGGGTAACCGTCAGCTTGCCAAAAAAATCTCTGAGATCTTTAAACGTTTCGAAGTAAACCAAAAGGTGTCCTTGAGTTGTGGTAACTTCAATGCCTGGAATCACCAGAATGTCTTTTCCTTTGGCGTAATTAATTGCAGCGTTAGAATTTTGTATTTCATTGTGATCTGTTACGCTAATAATTTTCAAACCTTTCTCAAGGCATGTGTCAACTATAGCCTCTGGTGTCATTGTATGATCAATGACATCATATGAACCGAATTCACCAAAGGAATGGATGTGTAAGTCCGCTCGGACAAACTTTGAGCCAGCTATCATGGTAGTTAAGGTTTTGCGATTCCAAGTTGACTGCTAATTCGATCAATCGTGAATCAGACGGGGTTCTGGGAATCATGTTTTCCAAGATAGTGATAGCCTATCATTTTACAATTTCCAAACATTAAAAGAGCCCCCTAAAAATGGAGCTCTGAAACTGCAACCTAAAGCCACCACCGATACATCGGGGCGGGCAAGAACCTGAGGAAAACCTCTTTGATGCCAAAGGGAAAGAAAGCAAACAGGAATGACCTGTCCTGCCATCCTGTTTGGTCAGGTTTCGACCTGACTAAACAATTTTACAGTCCTACCTTGATGAGAAACGGTTAACTTTTCTTCCATACCACTTTCACAAAATCCGGCAACGTGTTCACGGCCTTATCAAGTTCCTTCAGGCAGGCAGCTACATGTGATTCCTCATCCAGGTTGTGTGCATAGTTGCTGAACAGGTAGGCAAACAATAGCCTGTTGTATGGATCCAGTTTCTCGTCTTGCACCATGGCGAGCAGGCGTTGCTCCAATGCGGCTTTGTCTTCGGCATCGGCCAGTGCGCGACCCACACGCCCGATAGCACCCCAATAATGATTTTCATTCACATTCTCTACCCTTAAGCAAGTGCCAATCAGTAAGTCAATGGCCGGAATGTCCAACGCCTCAAGTTCTTTCAAATAGGTTTTCCTTCCGGCCCAGGCATAACTGCCATCGCTTACCCGCTCAAAGCGATCATTCATAATATCGAGGTGGGAGCGAAGAAATATGTCCCACTTTGTTGTCTCCGCTGCCAGTTGGCAAATTTCTATGGCATGATAGCGCGGGCTTTGGTCCTGGCTGCACCCACCAACAACCTTGCGGCTGCGCTTCAGTTGCAGGGCCGTTTCTTTAGATAAATAACGCGCCACGTAAAATTCAAACTCAGTGCTGCTGTTGCCGGTGTCTATGCTTTCTTCCGCGGCCTCCGTCAGCAGGTTACTCCAGCGTGCATACTTGCTCAACTGTTGATCGAGGTGTAACAGTCGGAGGCTGTCCCACCTGTCATGTTGCTGGCTGTATTTTTCATAGGCTGCTTCAAATTCATTGTCTTTAAGTTTTTCAAAATCCGGAAAGGCTGGTTCATTCGGATATTGACGGGCCCATTTCACAAACTCATCGGCTTTGCTGCCTGCTGCCACCTGTTGATACACTTCGCCTTGTGCCCGGGGCATAAAAATGGTAGCGGTCGTGTCGATCATGCAATCCACGTATTGAACAAGCCGGGCATACTCATAGGGTAGGGTGGTCTGTTCCAATTTGTGAAAATAAAATACCATGGACTTGTCGCGGTTCACAATCCAGCCGGTGGTCTTATCATTGGCGTGCGTATCTTTTACCGATATAGACGATTCACTGTTCCAACCGTGGGGCAATCCACTGTATTTAATGTAGCGTTTGTTTTCATAATCGCGGTAGCGTGATTTTGTGATCCAGATTTCTTCTTCGATACTTCCGGGATAACGTTGCTTGTAAGCTTCGAATGAAACTCCGCTTTCAATTAGTTTCAAAGCCTCTTTATTGCGCACGTTTACTTTTGTGGCCAAGCCTTGCGCGAATGAATAGTAGGGATGGGTGAGGTCGCAGGTGCGGAATTTGAGATTGAGAGAGTCTACAATGGTGCCGAGTTTATTCATGCTGGCTTCACTGTAAATCAGTCCGTTGTCATACACTTTAAATTCGGTTTGCTGGCCGTAACTACACCAGGAAATCGCGAGCACGAAGAACACGAGTTGGCGTTTCATAAGCGTTGGGTTTTGAGGTTAGAATGCCGGGTACTACAAAAAGTAAC
>JBEBJH010000381.1:0-2626 GCA_040079965.1 Cyclobacteriaceae bacterium | reverse complement strand
GTATTAACAACGTCTCCTGCTTTTCAGGAGGGACCGAGGCAACCGCATTTAATCCCCGTGCTGTAAAGGCAATGCAAGACGCAGGCTTTAACATCACCAAAACAAAAGAGGGTGTCAATCCGATTTATGAAGTCCGATTTGCGGATGGCGTAGAGCCCATGATCGCCTTTTCTAAAACATATGATGATCCTTTCAACTGCAATAAAGATTTTGCCGCGATCATGACCTGCTCACATGCCGATGAAAATTGCCCATTGGTAATTGGGGCATCAGGAAGAATTGCGTTGACTTATGATGACCCCAAAGAATTTGATGGAACGCCTTTGGAGGCAGCTAAGTATGCTGAACGTGTTCACCAAATCGGAAGTGAGATCTTCTACGCCTTCTCACAAGTAAAGTAATATTCAGCCTTAATCATGAGCAACCAAACGAAACTCGGATTTTTAGATCGTTACCTTACTCTCTGGATTTTTCTGGCCATGCTGGTGGGCGTTGGCATAAGTAATTTTTTGCCAGTTGACGAACTGATGACCTCCTTTCAATATGGAACTACGAATTTGCTGATAGCAACAGGGCTTATCATTATGATGTTTCCTCCTTTGGCCAAAGTGCGCTATGAACATTTGGGGAAAGTGTTTAAGAATGTAAAAGTCATCAGCTTGTCTTTGCTTTTGAATTGGATCATTGGCCCTATACTCATGTTTGTATTGTCGATTATTTTTCTGCGCGACAAGCCAGAATATATGATTGGGCTTATTCTGATTGGCATTGCGCGCTGTATCGCTATGGTGTTGGTGTGGAATGATCTCGCAAAAGGTGATAAAGAATATGCTGCCGGGTTAGTTGCGTTGAATAGCATTTTTCAGGTCTTGTTTTACAGTCTGTTTGCCTGGTTGTTCATTACTGTGCTACCATCTTACTTCGGAATTGAAGGATCTGTAGTAGATGTAAACATGGGTGATGTTGCAGAAAGTGTCTTTCTATATTTAGGAGTTCCTTTCATTGCAGGATTTCTGACCCGCTATTTCTTCAAAAAAACGAAAGGTGAAGAGTGGTATATAAAGAATGTTATTCCTAAAATCAGTCCGTTGACGTTGATTGCGTTGCTCTTCACCATCGTGATCATGTTCAGTTTCAAAGGAAAGATGATTGTGGATATTCCCTTTGATATAGTTCGCATCGCCATTCCACTGGTCATCTACTTCCTCATCATGTTTGTGCTTAGCTTTATTTTATCAAAAAAATTGGGAGCCAACTATGAAGAAAATGCTTCGGTTTCATTTACAGCAACGGGCAACAATTTTGAATTGGCGATTGCCGTGGCGGTGGGTGTATTCGGCATCAATTCCGGCCAGGCCTTTGCCGGAGTTATTGGACCGCTGATTGAAGTCCCTGCTTTGATATTACTTGTAAATCTTGCGTTCTGGTTTAAGAAGAGAATGTACCCGTCCAATCAGAAAAATTAAAATACTCCATAGGTATTGAATACGGCTGATAAGTATCAGGTATTGTGATGACTGTCATCATCAATGTTTCATGCGTTTTAGGATACATTACTATTTTAAATCCGAGTAATAACTAAAACTAAATTCAATGAAAAATAAAACAGTAATCATCACAGGGGCTGCTTCCGGTATCGGAAAGGCAACGGCAGAGTTATTTGCCCGGCAAGGCGCCAATGTGGTAATCTCCGACATACAGGAAGCAGAAGGAAAATCTACTACTGAAAGCATTATCGCTGCAGGCGGTAAAGCATCCTTTTTCAAAACTGACGTTGCCAAACCAGAAGAAATGGAAGCGTTGGTCAATTTCGCAGTAAAGACGTATGGCAAACTGGATGTTGCTGTGAATAATGCAGGTATTGGCGGTGAACTAAATCCCGTTGCCGACATGAGCATTGAAGGATGGCAGAAGGTTATCGGCATTAACCTCAACAGTCTTTTCTATGGAATGAAATACCAGATACAGGCCATGCTAAAAAATGGCAGTGGCAGCATCGTAAATATTTCATCGATATTAGGTTCAGTAGGTTTTGCAGGCTCTTCCGGTTACGCAGCAGCGAAACATGGTGTGGTCGGTCTTACCCAAACCGCTGCACTTGAATATTCGGCACAGGGTATTCGGATAAATGCAGTAGGGCCTGGATTTATTGAAACGCCTTTATTAGATGCGCTGGATGCCGAAATGAAAAAACAACTCGTTGCCCTTCATCCGATCGGCCGCCTTGGCCAGAGTGAAGAAGTTGCAGAATTGATTTACTGGTTGAGCAGTGATAAATCTTCCTTCGTTACCGGAAGTTATTACCCTGTTGATGGTGGTTATTTAGCGCGATAAAATTATGTGTATGTATGATACACAGCGAAAGACATAGAACAAGCAGGACCGGGTGGCTGCGTGCAACTGTACTCGGTGCAAATGATGGCATAGTTTCTACTGCCAGTCTCATCCTTGGTGTAGCGGCATCAGGTGCATCAGCTCAAAATATCATTGTAGCAGGTTCCGCTGGTCTTGTTGCCGGGGCTATGTCAATGGCTGCCGGTGAATATGTATCTGTCAGTTCACAAGCAGATACCGAAACAGCAGACCTTAATCGCGAGGCTAAAGAATTAAGTGCAAATCCAGAAGA
>JBEBJH010000150.1:0-12401 GCA_040079965.1 Cyclobacteriaceae bacterium | reverse complement strand
TTCTGTAATCATTGGCGTTTTCTTTTATGCCCTGGGCGAAGCAACTCAGGCACCTCGCTTTTACGAGTACGTAGCTTCTCTCGCACCCAAAAATCAGGTAGGTACATTTATGGGGTTTGCCTTTTTGCCGGTGGCCATTGGCTCACTCACGGCTGGCTACCTGGCTGACTGGCTTCGCATCACCTACCTCGATACAAATCCCGCCATGATGTGGTATACCCTTACGGGAATTGGAGTATTCACGACCTTCCTTATGATTTTATACAACACCTTTTTTGTAAAGTCTGTAAAAAGTTAGAACCTAAAATTCAAATCTATGACTGAAGGCAAAGCTTTTAAACCCTATATCGCAGCCGAACAAAATATTGCCGAGTTCACCGTTAAGTCAGTGGTATTCGGTGCCTTGTTCGGAGTCTTGTTTGGATGCTCAACCGTATACCTGGCGTTAAAAGCTGGTCTTACCGTTTCTGCATCCATACCCATTGCTGTGATTGCTATTACGTTGGGAAGAAAATTTCTGAAGACAACGATTCTTGAAAACAACATCATCCAAACTGCCGGCTCTGCAGGCGAATCCATCGCTGCAGGTGTGGTGTTTACCTTACCGGGATTTTTATTCCTGTCGCCTGGAGATAATGGTGTAAGTGTAGGTGAAGGGTATTTCAACTACCTCACCATTTTAATTCTTGCTGCCTTTGGCGGGATGTTAGGAACTTTGATGATGATCCCGTTAAGGCGATCATTGATTGTGAAGGAACACGGAGCGCTGCCTTACCCGGAAGGAACTGCCTGTGCTTCCGTGCTACAGGCTGGCGAAAAGGGCGGGGTGTTTGCGCAAACTGCTTTTATCGGAATGGGCATTGCCATGTTGTATGCAATCCTTCAAAAAGTATTTCATGTAATCGCTGAAGCGCCTGCCTATGTAACGAGCCAGGCAAATAAGTTCTGGCCCTCGGCTACCATCAATGGTGAAATTACGCCCGAGTATATGGGCGTTGGGTATATCATAGGCCCGAAGATTGGCGGGGTGTTGGTAGCGGGTTCAGTGTTAGCCTGGTGGGCCATGATTCCGTTGCTATCCACGTTAATGGACCACAGCCTGATTGCCACGCAACTGGTTAAACTTGGCTACCTGGCCGATATCAATACCGCTGGTGGTCGCGGTGGCTGGGATCCCATGGCAAAAGCATTCGCTAATCCTGCACCAGCTATATACTTCGCATACATCCGCCAGATTGGAGCGGGAGCGGTTGCGGCCGGAGGGTTTATCACGTTACTCAAAACGTTACCTACTATCGTAAGTTCATTCCGTGAGAGTGTTGCCTCCCTCAAAGAGAAAAGCGAAGCTAGTATTGCACGCACCGATCGCGATCTTTCTTTCAAAGTGGTAATCATTGGCAGTATCATACTCGTGGGTCTCATGACAGTGCTGCCCGGTATTCCGGGTGATGGATTTATTCAAAAACTCCTGATCGGAATTCTCATCATCATCTTCGGTTTCTTCTTTGTTACCGTTGCGAGCCGTATTGTTGGGTTGGTGGGTTCAAGTAATAGTCCTATTTCTGGAATGACCATTGCGACCCTGATGGGTACCTGTTTGATCTTTACAGCCGTAGGGTGGAGTGGAAAATTGTACGAGCCGTTGGCACTGGTAGTAGGCGGTATGATTTGTATCGCGGCCGCCAATGCAGGCGCAACTTCCCAGGATTTAAAAACAGGTTATATCGTTGGTGCTACACCGCGCTACCAACAGTTGGCATTGTTTATTGGTGCGATTGTTTCATCCATAGCCATTGGTCTCGTAGTAAAAGTATTGGATACCCCAACAGTTGATATGGCTGCACAGGGGATTACGCATGCCATTGGAAGTGAGCGATACTCCGCACCACAAGCCACGTTGATGGCTACGTTGGCAAAAGGCATTTTATCATACAACCTCGATTGGCAATTTGTGATGGTGGGCGTGTTCATCGCTGTGATGATTGAGCTATGCGGAATTAAAGCCTTGGCCTTTGCCATCGGACTTTACTTACCTTTGTCTACAACCTTACCAATTTTCATTGGCGGTGCTATCAAAGGGATTATTGACTGGCGGGCGGAGAAGAAAGGCGAAGCAAAACAGGATGATGAATTGGGACGGGGAAGTTTGTTCGCCACCGGACTAATTGCAGGCGGTGCTTTGGCAGGAGTAGTGGTGGCCTTGTTATCGGTGAATGATAACATCTTTGAAGGCATGAAAAAGATCAGTGCCGAACATGGACTGACCAATTTATTAGGCGCTAACGGCTACAGCGTGTTGGGCGTGCTGTGCTTTGCAGCCATGGGAATAATGTTGTACCGCATTGGAAGTAAAAAAGATTAAAGATCCGATAGATATGAATAAAAAATGCTACCGAACAGGTAGCATTTTTATTATCAATAGGAATACATCAACGAGTGGAGACCAGGTCGATAATCCCTTTCAATTCGTTAACGGCTTTTGTTTCTAACTCATCCACTTTTCCATCGGCATGGATAACATCATACATATCGGCATAGATTTTATACCGCTGGGCAAATTTTATATGATCAAAATGTTTGAATGATTCTTTGATGACTTCATGATTTTTGGAAGGATCCATTTTCTGATAAGCAATCACTGCTTCATCAAACCGTTTTTTATGATCGCCTTCAATCGGGAAGTGCTTATTCATTTTTTCAAGAATTACCCGCTCCTCATCAGGATGCAAGGACCCGTCCGCAAAGGCCATATGCACATACAGATAAAGAACGAAGTCGCTGAAAGTTTTATGTAGTACCATGTCAAACGGTTTCTTGCTGACTTAAAGGTAAATAAAAAAGGCTTTGCACCCCGTGCAAAGCCTTTTTTTATTGGATCACAGAAGATTACATCATTCCGCCCATTCCACCACCGTGGGGCATGGCAGGGGCTTCTTTTTCTTCAGGTAGTTCAGAAACAACAGCCTCAGTAGTCAGCAATAAGCCGGCAATAGAAGCAGCATTTTCAAGTGCTAAGCGAGCTACTTTCGTAGGATCGATGATACCAGCAGCGAAGAAATCTTCGAACTTATTGGTAGCTGCGTTGTATCCGAAATCCTTCTTCCCATCGCGTACTTTGTTCAAAATCACAGAACCTTCCTGTCCGGCATTTTCAACAATCGTTCTTAACGGAGACTCAAGGGCAAGACGAATGATGTTTACACCCGTAGCCTGATCGTCATTATCAACAGCAAGACCTTTCAATGCATCGATCGCACGGATATACGCTACACCACCGCCAGGGATAATACCTTCCTGAACCGCAGCGCGTGTGGCATGCAAGGCATCATCAACACGGTCTTTCTTTTCTTTCATTTCAACTTCCGTAGCAGCACCAATGTAAAGGATCGCTACACCTCCTGAAAGTTTAGCCAAACGCTCTTGTAACTTCTCCTTGTCATAATCGGAGGTAGTAACATCAATCTGAGCTTTGATTTGATTTACACGGGCAGTGATATCGTTTTTCTTACCAGCACCGTTAACGATAATAGTATTGTCTTTATCGATATTGATTTTTTCTGCACGGCCCAGGTATTCAAGCTTAGCGTCTTCCAGCTTCATGCCGGTTTCTTCAGAGATTACTTTACCACCCGTCAGAATAGCGATGTCTTCCAACATAGCCTTTCTGCGATCGCCAAAACCAGGAGCTTTAACAGCCGCTACGCGCAGGGCGCCACGGATCTTGTTAACCACTAAGGTAGCTAAGGCTTCGCCTTCTACTTCTTCAGCAATAATCAATAAAGGCTTGCCAGTTTGTGCAGTAGCTTCCAATACAGGAAGCAATTCCTTCATCGAAGAAATCTTCTTGTCATAGATCAATACATACGGGCTATCTAAGTCCGCTTCCATCTTCTCCGTGTTGGTCACGAAGTAAGGGGAGAGGTAACCACGATCGAACTGCATACCTTCTACGGTCTTCACTTCAGTCTCAGTTCCTTTAGCCTCTTCAACGGTGATTACACCATCCTTGCCCACTTTATCCATCGCAGTAGCAATCATTTTACCAATCTCGATATCGTTGTTCGATGAGATGGTGGCCACTTGAGTGATTTCCTGTGAGCCTTTGATATTTTTAGATTGCTTGTGCAGGTGTTCAACAACCGCCTCAACCGCCTTATCAATACCACGTTTCAGATCCATCGGATTTGCACCGGCCGCAACGTTCTTGATTCCGTGACCGTAGATAGACTGAGCTAATACAGTAGCCGTTGTTGTACCATCACCGGCAGCATCTGCGGTTTTAGAAGCAACTTCTTTCACCAATTGAGCACCCATGTTTTCGATAGGGTCTTTCAAATCAATTTCTTTAGCAACTGAAACACCGTCCTTGGTTACTGTTGGAGCACCGAATTTTTTATCAAGGATTACATTGCGGCCTTTAGGACCGAGAGTAACCTTTACTGCATCTGCTAATTTGTCAACGCCTTTTTTTATTCTATCCCGGGCATGGGTATCGAATGTAATTTCCTTAGCCATAGTTCTTTAATTTATTAAGTGATTGTTAATTAAAATTTATACTGTTCCGAAGATATCGGAGTTGCGCATGATGAGATACTCTTTCCCATCAATCGTGATTTCAGTACCAGAGTATTTGCCGTAAAGCACCTGGTCGCCAACCTTAACAGTTACAGGCTTGTCTTTCAATCCGTCACCTACTGCGATGACTTTACCTTTTTGTGGTTTTTCTTTTGCTGTATCCGGGATGATTAGTCCGGAGGCAGTTTTTTGTTCTGCGGGAGCAGCTTCTACGAGCACCCGATCTTCGTTTGGTTTGAAATTGATTTTTGCCATATGGAGTTAATAAATTTTAGTTAAACAAGTTAAAAACTGTCTGCTGCCCAATGCTCGAATTCCGTGCCATTTGACTGATTTAAGCCTTTATTGACACTTTTTCTACTATTGGGCTGCAAAGATGAAGCTTTTTGTCAGACATGTCATCAGGCGGCAGAAACAAAGTGGCAGTTTGTCAGGAAACTGGTTTTTTTCGTATAATTAGAAGTTTAAATCATTTCATGTATGGATAGATTAAAGGATAACTGGCTGACGGATGGACTGATTGATTTTGAATACAAGAAATATCAGTTGCTGGCGTACTTCAAAGAGGTTAAGAGTTCGTTCAGCAGGGTAGAGTTATACCCGTTTTTATCAGATCTCGTGTTTCATTACCGCAATCTGATTTCCTTGAAGGAAAATCATTCGCTTATCCGCGATTCCTTCCCTAAAGAATTATCCCCGGAAGGCCTTAAAAACCTGGAAGTGAATTATAAGCGGATGATTGAAGATGACCTGATCATGCAGGAGATCGAGTCGATTATGGAATACGCGTTGCCGCATTTTAAATCATCGCTGGATGAAGGCTCTTATATCTATGAGTTTGTTGAATCGAAGTGCGAAATCTCTCCTGTAGGGCTCACTTCTCTATATGCCAATGAAGGGTATCTTTTTGTTACCCAACCCCCAGAAAAAGAAACGCATGTGTACCGTTATCAAGCAACCATTTTTGAGCAAAGCACAGAGATGATGCGGGGCATCCATACCCGGTTTATGTTAACTGCCGAGCGAAGCGTTAGCAGCACCTATGAAAACTTAAAGTTGAGCCTGATCCGACAATACTCCGAACTTCCTAACCCATCAGTTTACCTGGTGCTATCAAAACTTAGATTTCCGTTTGATCAAACCCTGATGCCGGTAGCCAAGCGACTTCTGGTCAAGCAGATTTCCAAAGCAGCCTGAAACAAAAAGACCCTAAATTTGTAATGTCATTCCGGCCCTGCCTTTGCCGAATCCGCCAGTTGGCGGAGCAGGCAGGCTTGAGCCGGAATCCAGATTACATAGCACAAAACGCGATCGCCCCGCTGTAGCAGGGCGATGACAGAGACTTTAGAGAAGCCTCTTTAATTATGATTGATTAGAAATTATTTCGTTTGTGCCGGGGTGATGGGTTGTTCAGTCTTCTTGAGATCAACGCCTGCTCCTTGTTGTTCTTTTGCTTTCTCCAGAATCTCATCGGTAGTGCCGGTATTCGGAGCTGTGAAATTGGTTGCCAAAGAGAAAACCATAATCGCAATGGCAAATCCCCAGGTAAGGCGCTCAAGAAGATCACCAGTCTTTTTAACACCAATCAGGTTACTGGCACCCGAGCCTCCAAACTGGCTTGAAAGTCCACCTCCTTTTGAATTTTGTGCTAACACAACTAAAACCAATAAAACGGAGCTAAAAATGGCTAAACTGATGAATAAGATATACATAACTACTTTTTCAGGTCTTCAATTTGAGCCGCAAAGTAAGCCTTTTTTTGTGGAAACTTCCAAATTAACTTCTTGAGCACTTCGATGGCCTTTTCCTTTTTGCCTTGTTTTAACAGAATTTGCACAAGGGTCTCGGACACGATATTTTCGCCATAGGTTAAGCTCTTTTCAGACAAGTCGTCTTTTGATTCGCTGGCGATGGAGGCTACCAATTTGTTTTTTGAAATGGTGGGTTGTGTTTTGATAAACTGATCAATGATTTCAATTTGTTCTTTCTGTTTGGGCCCTTCCGGCTTTATCTTTTTCTTGGAGGTTTTTATTTCCTGAATCAATCCGTCTTCCGGGTCAGCGGGCTTTCCCTTCTTTGACTTTGTAAGTTCTGAAGTAATGGGATTTCCCTTTTCGAGGTTGCTTACGGCCAATTCAAACTGGAGTTTTCTTTCCCTAAGAGTTTCCACGTCATGCATGACTTCATCGTACAACTCATCACTGGTCAAAGCGGTGCTACGGGTAATTTCAACCACCTCTTGTTCTATTAGAGGTTGTGGCTTTACTTTTTCAATTACCTGAAGTGCTTCCTGTGGTTTGTTGTTGAGAAGTTTCTCCAATTCGGTTTTAGGTACTTGTTTCCGCGGCTGGACCGGGCAAGTCATAATCGACTTAAGCACCGCCCGGTCGGTACTGTAAATGGCACTCAGGTGAAGGTGGTTTTCTTTACCGGCTACCTGATTATCCTGTGCAGCCCGCGCAGTCAGCCCATGTATAACCTGACTGTAAGGAAATTCGTTTTGGAGCAAAATCAATTGCGTGGCTTCTTCGGCCGAAAGCGAAGTATAGTTTGAAAGAAGCTGATTGAATTGATCCTTTTCCACTTTTTTTTACAAGGAGGTAAAGGTAAATGTAAGAGAAATTCCATCTTCGCGCAACCTTACCAGTTGGCCAGGGTTGCATTGAAAATGTCGATATAAATCTGTTCTAAGATCTTCCGTTCCAGGCTCTCCTGAACGGAATTAAAATCCTGAGCGCTTTGGAAATCTGCATAGAAACTAAAAACGCGGTCCTTGAAATTGTTTTTTGGCTCAATGGTATCCACATAATTTGTTCTTACGGCAATGGTTAGCCGGGTTAACGAGGCAGGGTCACCGGATTGATTGGAGGAAGGACTGGTGACCGGGGCAATAGGGGTTAATAAATACTGCGTAATAGTGCCTTCGATCTGAAGTTCTCCATTCTCAGCAACTACGCGTAAGCTTGAGTTCTGTTGAAAATATTGTTTCAGTCGGTTGGTGAAAGTCTGTCCTAAGTTAGCAGGCCCCAGGTCGGTGTTATTGAAAAAATCATCAACCTGAATAGTTTTAGCGGTGGTTGCAGCCCCAGTAAATGAATAGCTAATACAACTTTGCGTGGTGGGAATTGCCAGAACCATGCAGAGAGCAATGGCTGCTGATACGTTATTCTTCAAGCTCGTATTCTTTAATCTTGCGGTACAATGTTCTCTCTGAGATACCCAAATCACGTGCCGCATATTTACGCTTGTTGTTATTCTTCCTCAGCGCGCGCTGGATCAACTCCTTTTCTTTCTTCACAATCGACAATGAATCGTCTTCTGATACGTGGGTGATATCCTGCACTTCTTCTTCCTCACTACTGCTGGGTGAATTTTCGGTTGCATTAATGCTTAAGGTAACTGGTTCGTGGGTAGGTTTAATTTCTTCATGAATGCCTTCAAACAACCCTGCATGCTCTTTCATAATCTGTGCAGCCTGAGCAGGATTTGAGGTGCTCTCCAGCACCACCTTTTTCAGGTCATTCATGTCTTTGCGCAAGTCAAACAAGATTTTGTAGAGAATCTCGCGCTCAGAAATATTGTCTTTACCAGGCTGATCTTTATATAACGCTGGCAAACTGCTTTCCTTGGGAATATAGTGTCCCAATACCTCCGCATTAATTTCCATGTTGTCGGAAGACAGTACGGAGATTTGCTCAACCAGATTTTTCAACTGACGAATGTTACCCGGGAAGCGATATTTCAATAACAGGTTCTTTGCTTCATCCGTAAGTGTGATTGGCTTTACCTTATACTTCTCAGCAAAATCAGTAGCGAATTTTCTAAAGAGTAATTCAATATCCTTGCCCCGCTCGCGAAGAGGCGGAACGTAAATAGGAACCGTACTTAAGCGGTAGTATAAATCTTCCCTGAACTTTCCCTGTTCCACCTTTACCAACAAATTCACATTGGTAGCGGCCACCACACGCACATCCGTTTTCTGTACTTTCGAGGAACCTACTTTAATAAATTCTCCATTCTCCAATACACGCAGCAACCGGGCCTGGGTGCCGAGGGGCATTTCACCAATCTCATCGAGGAAGATGGTTCCTCCATTGGTTACTTCAAAATATCCTTTACGGGATTCATGGGCACCGGTAAAAGATCCTTTCTCATGACCAAATAATTCCGAGTCAATGGTTCCTTCCGGGATAGACCCGCAATTGATGGCGATAAATTGTCCATGCTTGCGTGGACTCAGGTAATGGATGATTTTTGAAAATGATTCCTTACCGCTTCCACTCTCCCCGGTAATCAGTACCGACATATCGGTTGGCGCCACTTGCATGGCAACACGCACGGCATTATTAAGCAAGGGCGAATTGCCCATCACGCCATACCGTTGCTTTACGCTTTGTATTTCTGAATCTGTAATCGTCATAACTAATCTATGATCTTCCCTATCAAGGTTCCACTGGTACAACTTTCTATACGCACATTGACGTACTCACCCTTTCTTTTATTTTCTTTTGGAAATACCGCCACATGGTTGCTCGAAGTTCGGCCTTGCCAATGCGCATCACTTTT
Organism: Cyclobacteriaceae bacterium; assembly: GCA_040079965.1. Taxonomy (GTDB): domain Bacteria; phylum Bacteroidota; class Bacteroidia; order Cytophagales; family Cyclobacteriaceae; genus ELB16-189. The sequence goes on along the minus strand of JBEBJH010000150.1, from coordinate 3,260 downwards.
GCGCGATTCGCCTTCAATCAAAACACGTTGAACGGTTCCTACATCGTGCTGATGATGAAGATGGGAATGCTCACGTTGTTTTTTAATGATCTCTGCCAGTCTTCTGTTTTTTACATCTATCGGAATATCATCCGGATATTTTTTTGCAGCCAGGGTTCCGGGGCGTTCCGAGTAAATGAACATGTAAGCATAATCATACTTCACAAGATCCATTAACGAAAGCGTATCCTGATGCTCTTCTTCTGTTTCGCTGCAGAAACCGGCAATCATATCGGATGAAAGACCACAATCCTTTCCTAAAATAGCCCGAATGCTTTCCACCTTTTTCAAATACCAGGTGCGGTCATAGCCACGGTTCATCAAGTCCAGGATTCTACTGTTACCACTTTGCATCGGCAGGTGAATGTTCTTGCAGATGTTCTCATGCTTTGCCATTACATGCAAAACCTCATCAGTAATGTCTTTCGGGTGGGAGGTGGAGAAACGTACCCGAAGATCAGGATGTACGTGAGCAACTAACTCCAGCAGGTTGGCAAAGGTTATAATTTGTTGAACGCCATTCTTCTCCAGCCGGGCTTTGTTGTTTTCTTCCTCACTCCATTTGTAGGAATCTACATTCTGTCCCAGCAGAGTTACTTCGCGGAAGCCACGATTGAAAAGAACCTGGGCTTCGTCAACTATTGAATGTGGATCACGACTGCGCTCACGACCCCGGGTAAATGGCACCACACAGAACGAACACATATTATCGCATCCGCGCATGATTGAAATAAATGCGGTTACTCCATTGGAATCCAACCGCACAGGCGTGATATCAGCATACGTTTCTTCACGTGAAAGAAAAGTATTGACGGCCTTATCACCATCATCAACCTGGTTGATAAGTTTAGGTAAGTCGCGATAGGCATCTGGACCGGCTATGAGGTCTACAATTTTCTCCTCTTCCAGCAATTTTGTTTTAAGTCGTTCGGCCATGCAACCTAAAATGCCCACCATCATTTCTGGTTTCTTTTTCTTGAAGGATTGAATCTGATGCAACCGCTTACGAACGGTTTGCTCTGCTTTTTCCCGAATCGAACAGGTATTCAAAAAAACAAGGTCCGCCTCGGCCAGGTCGGAAGTAGTATCAAAGCCTTCCTTTTGTAAAATAGAGGCTACAATCTCGCTATCGGAGAAGTTCATCTGGCAGCCATAGCTTTCGATATAGAGTTTTCTCAATTTGCCGGTATTCTTGTCTACCGAAACCTTAACCGTTTCACAGGCCTCCTGTGATTCAAATACCCCAATATCTTCAATCAGATTCTTCATTTTTTCGCTTTCGGATTGCAAAATTAATACATTTTAGCCTTTTGGTGACATCTTGTCAGTTAGTTTTACATTATAAAAAAGCCTTCAGTAACCTATTTTCCGGTAGGTTTAGGCATAATTGGAGCATCAATGGCGATTATAAAAACAGTTAGGGGTTTCACCCCACAGTTCGGGGCAAATTGCTTTTTAGCAGATAATGCTGTGGTTGTAGGCGAGGTGAGTATGGGAGATTCCTGTACTGTGTGGTTTAATGCAGTGGTACGTGGGGATGTTCATTCCATCTTGATTGGAAATAATACGAACATCCAGGATGGCGTCATTATTCATTGCACCTATCAAAAGGCTAAAACTATTATTGGTAGCAATGTTTCAATTGCTCATAATGCAATTGTTCATGGATGTACGGTGGAGGATAATGTATTGATTGGGATGGGGGCCATTATTATGGATCATGCCGTGATCGGAACCGGATCGGTGATTGCGGCCGGGGCTATCATTTTGCCTAACACGATTGTAGAGCCGGGGAGTATTTATGCAGGTGTTCCTGCTAAAAGAGTGAAGGATGTTGGAGAAGAGATGAAGGTTGTTATTGCGCGTACAGCTCTTAATTATCCGATGTATGCAGAATGGTATAAGTAGAACGCAATTAAAATGAATCAACGAAATGAAGAATACGAACAGCGGGTATGATGTCAAAGTCATTGAGCAGTATAGAGAAAGAATTACAGTGGCTAAACAAGGATACATTCTTGATGATACGGATGAAAATACCGATGAATATGCTCACTTCTATTTTATTGGTAAGCATAATGATGCAGAGGTAATTTTTGATTGCATCTTATATACACTCCGCTTCCAACACGAGAGTGAACTTTTTGATATTGCTGAGCATAAGGCTGCCCAACATTTTCCTCAATACAATAAAATACAATATGAAGAAGATGAAAATGGAAACCTGAAAGCCCTGGACGATCTTGAAGAAGAGATAGGATTATATATGGCAGAAGTCATGGTGGAATTAGAAGAGGAGGGGGATGTGAAAGTGAAAGAGCATGTTGATTTGGATCTTGGCCACGAATTTGGAATTGGTCTTGATGTTGGATTAAATGTGGAAGTGATTATACCTGAATTAATCGAGCGATTTATTAAAGATTTCAATTTGGATACCCTGAAACTGGATAACTCTCTGTTTTCGTTTCAGATGAACAATGATGATTTTAGTGCCTGAGGGGATGTAAAAAAAATCAAAAACTCTTAAAATTCTTGAATAGTGGCCTATATTTGCGCCCCTAAATAAGTTAAATTCATGAAAAATCTGTCTCTTGCTCTTAACGCTGTATTACTGGTGGCAGTTGGCGTTTTGTATTTCTTACACTTTTCTTCAAAGGCCTCTACTGCATCAACGGCTGGGTCTGCTAATCCCTCCGATTTGAAGATTGCTTATATAAACTCAGATAGCGTATTAAAGCATTACGATTTCTTCAAAGTGAATATGGAAAAGCTGGAATCAAAAGGCAAAAAGCTTGACCAGGATCTTCAAAATCGTGCGCAAAGCTTACAGAATGATATCACGGCCTACCAGCGTAATTACAGTAGCATGACTATTGGTCAGGCAAAGGCGGTTGAAGACGACCTGGGGAAGAAACGTCAGAATCTTGAATTGTATCAAAGAAGTCTTGAACAGGATTTGATAGGAGAGCAAACGAAAATGAATGAGGAGTTATATAAAAAGATTACAGATTACTTGAAGGACTATGCGCAGCAAAAGGAGTTGCAGATTGTATTAAAGTATAATCCAAGCAGTGATGTATTATACGGAGGCTCAAGCGTTGATATCACAAAAGAAGTTATTCAAGGATTGAATGAAGCCTATCAGGTAGATAAGACAATAGTTCCTGCCGACACAACGGCTGCCAAGAAGAAGTAATAAAATTATCTTCATAAAAGCCGAC